>CALKXO010000249.1 GCA_938003615.1 uncultured Pirellulaceae bacterium
AGCCGCTATTCAGATATACGCGATGTCTACGTTAAAGGTTTGCAGCGTTTTTTCGAAGCGTGGAAACATCCGATCGAGCATTTCATCTATATCAGCTCGACCGGCGTTTTCGGCAATTTCGACGGGCAGTGGATCGACGAATCAGCCGAAACAGCCCCTTCGCGCGAGGGCGGTAAAGCGTGTTTGGAGGCCGAAGAACTAATCGCAACCACAACCGACAACTGGACCGTGCTGAGGATGGTAGGTCTGTATGGCGGCGAGCGTGTTCCGACCCGTCAGATCGTGCAGAACAAGGATTGGGAGAAACTGTCGCCGGCGGGATACTTGAATCTGATTCACCAGACAGACGCCGTCAATGCGATCGTTGCGACGGCCGTGAAAAAACCAATGGGACAAATCATCCACTGTAGTGACGGCCACCCGCCGGTACGCAAAGATTACTATCAATACATTGCGGATCAGGTGGACCTTGGTCTAATTCCATGGCCGAAGAAATCACAAGTCGACGCTCAATCACGCTCCGCTAATTCCAAGAGAATCGGCAACCAAAAAATGCTGGAACTGCTAGAACTGGATTTGGTCCATCCCGATTTTAAATCAGGATTGGCCGACGTGTTGTAGGCAGTTAGCAACACCTACAGCAAACATCGGACAGGCATCTCGCTTATCCAATTCTACCATACACGTAGTACAAGCGTCTCGCTTGAATAACTCTACCAAATGCCATGCAAGCGAGACGCTTGCACCACGTTACACGTAATCTCTTACGCGGCGGGCAATCGCCAACGCCAATGCTTCTCGCACACTTTCAATCGTAATTCGGTCAAAGACCTGTTGAAAGAAACCAGTAACCACTGCCCGAACGGCTTCCTTACGAGTGAAGCCACGGCACTGTGCATAGAAGATCAACTCTTCATCGACTCGACCACTGGTCGATCCGTGCGTACAGCGCACGTCGTCTGCTTCGATCTCAAGGCCCGGGATCGAATCAGCGCGAGCCTGATCGGACAGAATCAGATTGTCATTGCGCTGGTAGCCATCGGTACGCTGAGCCACTTTATCGACTTCGATCATGCCGCGCCACACCGTTCGTGAATTGTCCTGAAGCGCCGACTTGTACAGGAAATCGCTTGTGCAATCAGGGTTCTCGTGGTGCTGAAGCGTGTGGTAGCTCAAGTGCTGACGATTCTCTGTGAAAATCGCTCCGTTGACCTGAACGTTCGCGCGGTCGCCACGCAACGCGACATGCTGGTTCACCTTGGCCAATTTTGACCCTAGTGCTCCAACGGTCCACTGCAGATTCGAATCGCGACCGACGATCGCTTTCTGATGAGCGAAGTGCCAGACCTTCTGACCCCAGTCCTGGAGATTAACGTACCGCAAGTTAGCGCGGTCACCGACAAACAGTTCGATCGCACCACAGTGAAATCCATTGGACTCCGCAGCGCTATTGGACTCGGCCAGTACGGTTGCTTCAGCACCTTCTTCGATCACGATCAAAGTGTGGCGAAGGTCGCTGCCACCGTCAGTCAGCTGGCTGCTAATGTGGACGGGCTTATCGAGCACGACGTTACGCGGCACGTACAGAAACACACTGTTGGTAAACATGGCTGCGTGCAGTGCCGCAAATCGATCCGTTTTAAAATCGACGGCTTGGAATAGATACTTCTTGATCAGGTCACCGTGCTGGCCGATCAGATCGGAAATGGTTCCGAAGATCACACCCTTTTCTTGATATTCGGCAGCCAGTTCAGCCGCACTGCCGGCTTGGCTATCCAGAGAGCTAACGCTTCCCGCCAGATCAACTCCGTCACTCAACACCAACTCCGGTAAACCAACCGATGAGGAATCCGATTTCAGGGCAAATTTGTCCAATTTGAACATGCGGATGTCAGTCCGCATCCATTCTTCTTGGCGATTGTTGGGCCACTGAAGCTCATTGAATGTCTTCCAAGCCTCCTGCCGAAGTTCGGTCAGCCATGACGGTTCGGTACGCGTCTCAAGAACAGTTTTGAAACCGGCTTCGTCAAATGAAATCTGGGTAGAGGGCATTAAAGTTGTCATGGACTTACTTGGAATCTTTGGCTTGAATTTTTATTGCCTGCTTGGCCCCGACCGGCAAACATTAACCGACGGGACAATTTATCCGTTGGGCAATTACCCTACGGAACCTTCCATCTGCAATTGGATCAGCCGGTTCATTTCGACGGCGTATTCCATTGGCAGCTCTTTGACCAACGGCTCAATGAATCCGTTGACGATCATGGTGCTGGCCTCGGTTTCCGACAAGCCGCGGCTCATCAGATAAAACAGCTGCTCTTCACCGATCCGCGAAACACTCGCCTCGTGGCCCATCGATACATCTTGTTCGTCGATTTCGATGTAAGGATAAGTATCACTGCGGCTTTCCGGATCCAAAATCAGTGCGTCGCAGACGACACTACACTTGGAATTAACGGCGCCTTTTTCAATTCGGGCCAAGCCACGGTAACTGCTGCGACCGCCGTTTTTGGAAATCGACTTGGAGATGATCGTGCCAGTCGTGTCGGGAGCACAGTGAACCAGTTTGGCTCCCGCGTCCTGATGTTGACCTTTGCTAGAGAACGCAATCGACAGAATCTCACCGCGCGCACCGGGCTCCATCATGTAGACGGCCGGGTATTTCATGGTCAACTTGGAACCGAGATTACCATCAACCCATTCCATCACCGCATCCTGATAGGCAAACGCACGCTTGGTGACCAAATTGTAGATGTTATTGGCCCAGTTTTGAATCGTCGTGTACCGGCAGCGAGCGTCCTTCTTCACGACCACTTCAACTACCGCACTGTGCAGCGATTCGCTGGTGTACATCGGAGCGGTGCAGCCTTCGACGTAGTGAACCTGCGCTCCTTCGTCGACGATGATTAGCGTTCTTTCGAATTGCCCCATGTTCTCTTCGTTGATGCGGAAGTAAGCCTGCAGCGGGTAATCGATCTTCACACCTGGCGGCACGTAGATAAACGATCCACCTGACCAAACGGCACTGTTGAGCGCTGCAAATTTATTGTCTCTAGACGGGATAATCTTGCCGAAGTGCTCACGCAATAGTTCTGGATGTTCACGTACCGCAGTGTCGGTGTCCGTAAAGATCACGCCTTTGTCGGCCAGTTCCTTTTGCAGAGAACCGTAGATCACCTCTGATTCGAATTGAGCTTTCACGCCGGCCAAATATTTCCGTTCGGCTTCCGGAATGCCCAGTTTCTCAAATGTGTCCTTGATCTCTTCTGGCACATCATCCCAACTCTTGCCCTGCTCTGTCGTAGGCTTGAGGTAGTAATAGATGTCTTGGAAATCCAGTTCAATCTCGCCGCCCCATTCAGGCATTGGTTTCGAATTGAAGATTTCCAAAGCTTCCAGACGGAAGTCCAACATCCATTGTGGCTCTTCCTTGATCTTCGAGATCTGACGAACAATCTCTTCATCGATCCCCTTCCGCGCCTTAAAAACGGCTGTGGTCTTCGTCTTGAAATCATACTTGTTGATTTCAGTGCCTTTGAGTTCTTGGCTCTCGGTGATGTCTGTCGCCATGTTTCAATGCGGAATTCGGAATGCGGCATGCGGAATGAATTATCCTGCTTGTCGCTTATTCGTCTTTCCGTCCTTTCTTCAATGTCGTGATGCTAGAAACAGCAGTTCGTAAAAACTGGTCTGCTTCCGAGATAAATCCTGCCGCCTGCGCTCTAAACTCCAGTAACCATTGCCCTTAAACAGCAACTTCTTCCTTGGTCGCGTTTTGATCATTCGCCTCGGCCGCTTCTGGGTACTGCTTGCGAATCCGATCGTAGCCTTTTTCGTGCAGTTCGTCGGCCAGTTCCTTGCCGCCGGTCTCGACGATCTTGCCACCAAGAATCACGTGTGTGTAATTTGGTGGGTTGTGTTCGAGCAATTTGTCGTGATGCGTAATAATCAGCAAGCCCATTTTGTTGTGGCCAATCTCGTTGATCGATTGGCTGGCCAAACGGACGGCGTCAGCGTCCAAACCCGAATCGGTCTCATCAAGGATCGCAAATTTTGGTTGCAACATCGCCAACTGAAGAATTTCAGCACGCTTCATCTCGCCGCCACTGAAACCATCGTTGACGTAACGGCGAGCGAACTCGCTATCCATCTGCAACTGCTCCATGTTTGATTTAATCTCTTTGCGGAATTCACGCATCGGGATCAGGTCCTCGCCTTCCTTACGATCTGGATTGCGCACGTTGGTCGTCGCATGCCGCAGGAAGTCAGCCATCTTTACCCCGGGGATCGCCACAGGGCGCTGAAACGCTAGAAAGATTCCTGCCCGCGCTCTCTCGTTGGGCTCAAGCTCAAGGATGTCTTCGCCGTTAAGCAAAATCTGACCTGAGGTAACTTCATAGTTGGGGTGTCCCATGACCACTAGCCCAAGCGTGCTTTTACCGCTGCCGTTAGGGCCCATCAGGGCGTGAGTTTCACCGTGCTTAATTTCCAGATTCACACCACGGAGGATTTCTTTTCCGTTGATCGAAACGTGAAGGTCAACAATTTTCAGTACGTCAGACATATTTTTGTATCGTGATTGTTTGTGTGAAACTTTGAAAAGCCGGAGCCATGTCATTCGCGACGGACGCCGAGCGGAGACAGAACCGGCAAAATTGTAATTGGACAACCCGAGCAATCGCGCATTTAAGAACACGATTAACCAAGCGAATCCTAACATTATTGGTACATTTGACAACCAAAAATGCGGAATTCGCCCCCTTTAGTCTACCCACCAAAACATTGACTTGGCGACTGCTCTCTCTTACAACAGCCAAAGTTGTTACCGTATAGCAGCAAGCGAAACCTGACGAGCAGCAACCCTGTGCTAATGGGCTGATTCTGCCCGCTGAGATTTCCGACGAAAGTTGAGTTTAATCATTGCGTTAAATTTGCACTCCGCGCCAATACGGCGGACAGCTTCCGCCCTTGGTAAATTGCCGTACACATTGCCCGTTTCCGCGTTTCCGCATTTCCCATCCAAATTCTGAGAGTGCCAAAGTGACTAAAGAGAGAATGTATTGGGGTTCAAGATTAGGTGTCGTTCTGGCGGTGGCAGGGTCTGCCGTTGGTTTGGGGAACTTTCTGAGGTTCCCTGGGCAAGCCGCTCAGAATGGCGGCGGAGCATTTATGATCCCCTATTTTATCGCGCTGCTGTTGGTCGGAATTCCTCTGGCATGGGCAGAGTGGTCCATGGGACGCTACGCGGGCACCAACGGTTTCCATTCAGCCCCCGGAATCTTTGCTTCCCTATGCAAATCAAAGTGGGCGAGTTTCATGGGAATGATGGCTTTGCTAATCCCGTTAATGATTTATACCTACTACATCATCATCGAAGCGTGGTGTCTGGGATACGCTTGGCACTACCTCTCGGGAAATTTAAATCTTGGCAAAGACGCAGATGCCTACGGTGAATTCTTCAAAACGTTCACCGGACAGAACGGCAACGGAACAGCCGTTGATATGGGACAGACCTCCGTCCTGATATTTGTGGTGCTCACTTTTGTGATCAATTTTGTCTTAATTCGTCGTGGCATTAACAAGGGCATCGAAACATTCTGCAAGTTTGCAATGCCGCTAATGATCTTTTGTGCCATCTGTGTTTTGATCCGAGTCCTCACCCTCGGAACTCCTGATCCAGATCTGCCCGGACAATCGGTTGCCGGCGGCCTGAACTTCATGTGGAATCCTGAATGGGAAGCACTAGCGCGACCGCAAACGTGGCTGGCCGCCGCCGGACAGATCTTTTTCAGTCTATCGGTTGGGTTTGGCGTGATCATCAACTACGCCAGCTACGTTAGAAAAAAGGAAGACATTGCGTTGAGCGGATTGACCGCGACGGCCACCAACGAGTTTTTCGAAGTCTGCTTGGGCGGGCTGATCACGCTTCCTGCGGCGTTTATCTTTCTAGGAACCGCAGCCGGAGGCTTTGGAACCTTCGGGCTTGGATTTGTCGCGTTGCCCAACGTTTTTTCCGCGATGCCCTACGGCCAACTGTTTGGATTCCTCTGGTACTTCATGCTATTTCTGGCGGCCATCACAAGCAGTTTATCCATGCTGCAACCCGTGATCGCGTTCTTCGAAGAGGGACTTGGCGTCAGCCGAACAACGGCAGCACTCGTCTTAGGTGGCGTCTCTGCTATCGGTTCGGCTTTTGTGTTTTACTACTCGGCCAACCTCTCGGCATTGGACAACATTGACTTTTGGGTTGGGACATTTTTGATTGTCGTCTTAGCAACCGTTCAATCGGTCATTTATGGCTGGGTCTTTGGAACCAAACGCGGTGAAGAAGAACTGAGTCGCGGTGCGCTTATTCAAGTGCCGCGTGGGGTCTTCTTTATATTGAAATATCTAACCCCGATATTTTTGCTGATCATCCTTGGAATGACGATCTACGATTCTGGCCCGGGCTACATCGATAACATTCAAAACGATGATGTCGCCCGTCGATCGGTCTACTTGATTCTGGCGGTAGCAGCTCTGCTGTTGGTGGCGATCGGATACGCAATATTGCGGTGGTCAAAACAAGGCAAGTTCGATTGGCCGGACAACTAGAGGTTGCTCACCATTGAAGCCCAAAATGGGTTGCCCCCTACTTACTACTGCGGCACAACGCGAAAGAGACGAAACGATGACAGCAACTGCAATGATAATCATGGGAATCTCGATCGGCAGCATACTCACACTACTGAGTTTCTGCCTTTTCCGAGTCCTTGGAGCACCTGCAACTGAGGACGATTGACGCTTCTCCCCGATGCCAAAGCTACACCCTAACGTCCAACGTTGCGACTGATGAAATCAGCTTTGGCTTGAACGGCGTGAGAACCGTTAACGCGCACGTCGCACGCTTGTGGTCTTCCCGCCGCGTGATCGGCCAGCATCTGTTTTTCAAATTCTTTCATACGAATGATGCGTGCCGAAAGCGTAGCACCTGTTGGCGACCTGCTACCAAATCGATTGCGACTCGGTTGTCGCCCAAAACCCGATTGGCTCGATCGCCCATAGTTCGATCTACCAACACCGCCAAGACTGATCGTCCCGCCATCGGGAACCGACACGGCTGTGCTTATCGAATGAATCTGGAACACGGGCAACTGCACCGTCACTCCCACGCTTGGAGGGCGTGTCTGGCGCATCCCCGTTTGCGCAAAAACACATTCGCCATCGATTGCCACCATCGCCACCATTAGACACAGTACCAAAGCCCGCACGAAAAAAACAATCCGGCTCAACGTTTGGATGCGCGTTTGCATTTTTTCTCCATAAAGTCAAATCTCAATACAAGCCCGACACGCAATTTTTGCGGTTGCACAAAGTTGAATTAGTGGTCTTT
Organism: uncultured Pirellulaceae bacterium; assembly: GCA_938003615.1. Lineage (GTDB taxonomy): Bacteria > Planctomycetota > Planctomycetia > Pirellulales > Pirellulaceae > Mariniblastus. Next base: position 7,373 of record CALKXO010000249.1, read on the forward strand.
CAGAGCTGAGATGACATGTAGTGGGACTCGCCAGAATTCCTAATCAGCCAAGGAGTTATGACGAAATCCACTACGCTTAACTGATCATTTCAGCTTTGACAAACCACTAGGTTGAACTACGTTGCACTGGCACCAAGTCTGCGTAGGCTCTTAGACATCGATGACGGTCACCGACTGAATCAGACTGCCCGACACCAATTCGACAGGTTTGTTTCCGTCCAAATGATAGATGCGTGTCCCGTCAGAGTAAACAACCGCTCCGTCAGCGGCCACGGCGAAAGACATCGGCCCCACCAATGTTTCGCGCTTCTGATCTGCCTGCTCACCCTGATCGGCCGCCCGTTACACTGCTCTAGCGACCGACTGGCGACGCGATCGTGCCGCGCTCAACATTGGTCCGCAAGTCGTTGGCGCGATCCAACAGCTCATTTTCGCCCGTCATCGTTTTGGGCTGAAGCTGAAAATCGAGAATGCGCTGATCCCGAATCTCCCTCGGTGAGAAGTTTTCGGTGAAAAAACTTATGGGAAAACGGCTGTACCACTTCGGGTCAACACGTTGCTGAACGTTGATCGGTTTGTAGCCGTCTTTTTCAATTTGAATGTCGCGTGTTCCGTGATACGTAATCGGAACGGAAACCGGCGAATACCCAACCGGCGTTCGATCGATCGAAACCACGGCACCTTCTGGCTGCGTCTTCACGATCAATCGGCGTTGCACACACCCCGAGAATACAGTCAACAGTAAACATCCCAACACATAGCCCGTTGCAACAGACCAACTACGTCCGGCGAATTGGGCCGTTATGCTGTGATCGTAAAAGCGGACTTGAGACATCATTGAGGCTGTTTTCGAGCTTGTTTCATTGTAGCAGGAGTAAATTTTTCGATTTATTGTTGATGATAATACAAATTGCCACGCTCTGCCGATAGATCACTTTTCGTCGAGGTTTTGCTGGTTACACTGGTTGTAGGTGGTTTCAATTTCGGACGCTGCGGGTTCCCGTCCTTTACCTTGCCAATCTCCTTTCACCGGACGATGAGGGTTTAGTGGATAATCGGCCAACACGGTGCTGAGCACGCCTGTTTAAATAAGAGAGCCCTAAGGAACTTAGGCTCGCCGGAACGAGTTACCAAACAACTCGCCCCACCACCCTACCGATGATTCAAAAGTAGATTACTTCAATGAGCGAAAGCTTAGTCGACTGGAACACCTATCTTGAGGTCGCTTCTTTAAGCGATATCGGTATGCGTCGAGCAACCAATCAGGACAACATGTCCGTTGCGTTAGCCAGCAGTATCGAACACTGGCAGCAAAAGGGTCACCTGTTCATTGTCGCCGACGGGATGGGAGCACACGCTGCCGGAGAATTGGCCAGTAAACTGGCGATCGACCATATCCCTCATCTCTACGCCCGATTCAACGAAGAATCAAACGGCGAGTGCCTCCGCAAAGCAATGAGTGGCGCCAATGGCGAAATCCACCGGCGAGGCCAGTTGAACGAAGAGTTTCACAACATGGGAACGACCTGCAGTTCGCTGTTGCTGATGCCAGGCGCCGCGCTCGTGGGACATATCGGTGACAGTCGCGTCTATCGATTATCAAACAATCGACTGGAACAACTTACGTTCGACCATTCGCTGGTCTGGGAGATGAAAGCCGCTGGACAACTGACCGCAGAAGAAGAAGCGACCAACAAAGTACCCAAAAATGTGATCACCCGTTCACTGGGCCCCTACCCTGAATGCAAGGTCGATGTCGAAGGCCCGTTTCCTCTCAAGCCCGGCGACACGTTCCTGCTTTGCAGCGACGGCCTGACCGGCGTCATCAAGGATGATGAGATGGGTTCGATCATGGCTAACATGAGCCCCAACGAAGCCGTGCGAGTAATGGTCGACTTGGCCAATCTGCGCGGCGGCCCTGACAACATCACCGTCGTGATCGTCAAGGTCAATCAACCGGTTCCCACCGACGCAAACCAAACCACCAACAACAAGAACTCGCAAACAGGCGACAAAAACAAAGGTAGCTCGACCCCCGTCATCGTGGCGTCGATCGTGCTGGCTCTGTCGATGCTGTTTGTGCTGATGTTCCTGTTGACCGGAAGCTACCTGACGGCAGTCCTTCCCGGAGTCGCGGCCAGCGGCAGCTTGCTATTTTTAGCCTATCAATTCCTCCTCTCTGGAGTCTCGTCGGACGGCAGCGGTGCCGACGGCAAAGTGTTTGGACGTGGACCGTATGTACGAGTCAACTGCCCTTCGGGGGAATCGTTTGCCAAGCAAATGTCAAAACTGCTTAAGGAAGTTCAGGCGGGCGCCGTCGACAAAGGCTGGAAAGTTGACTGGGACCGACTCAAGACGCTGGTCGCCGCAGCAGAATCGGCCGTGGCAAAGAAACAATTCTCTAAAGCCGTCGCCGGTTACGGACGCGCGATCAGTTTCATGATGGATCAGCTACGCAACCAAAGCAGCGACAGCGGTTCTTCGGTCGACCTGTAGAGCGACAGTCGCCTTTCGCTCGGCGAAAGGAGCGTTTTTCAAGTCGGGTTAGCATCGCCCCAGCTTCTAGCGGAACAAACCGTTGCCGCGCTTTGATCCCTTATACCCAGACTTGGACGGTCGGCGATCAATCGCCCCACGCAACCCCAACGAGCCCGGATCACGAGCGATTCCGTCGGCGAACGTCCGCAAGTCTCGCGCCATTGGCTCCAGCTTGATACTCAACTCCTTGACCCGAGCACTGACATCGCGCGCATTGTCGACTGTCTCCCGCACACCGTCGTAGATTGCCGAATCGTTCAGCAGTTTCCCGATCGTGCCATCCTTGTTGGTGAACGCCTTCTCCAGACGCGCCAGCGATCCAGAAAAGGACTTCGCTTGGCTGAGTAATTTATCCACGTTCCTTAGACTTGAGTTGACCTGTTCCAAAATTTCCGGCCCGTTGTCTTTTAAAGCCCCCGTGAACACCGACAGGTTGTCCAGATTCTTACTCGCCCGTTTACTCACGCCACCAAACGACACAATCGTCTTGCGCGTGTCGGCAACCGTTGTCCGCACCTCACGAAAAACAGCCGACAGATTGTCAAACGCCTCGTTCGTTTTCTCCTTGAGGGCTGGATCACCGACGATGTCGTTCAGATTTTCAAAAATGCGGTTGAAATTGTCCAAGGAACTCGACGCCTTGGAACTGGCCTTTCGCAAATCCGTCAACAACATTTTAAAATCGCTGTCCTCGCTGGTTAACGCCATATTGACGGTCTGAGCCAGCTGATCGATGCCGGCACCCGCACTGCTGACCTGTTGCCCTGCGTCCTGCACCGTGCGCAGCGTCTTGACCATCTCCGTTTCCAGATCCAATGCCATATTAACGATTTCCATTGGATTGCGTTTCACCGACACACGCGCAATGGACTCGCCAAACGACACGCGCTGCCCGCGCTGGTCACGCGGCAACGGCAGGATCTCGATTCCCGCATCTCCCAGAAACGACTCGGCTCCAATCGATGCGACCTCGTTCGAATAAATTGCTTCTTTTTCGTTAACGCCCAACACCAACCGCACATGGTCGTCCTCAGTCGTCACGTCCTTCACGCGCCCGATCAGAATCCCGTTCTTACGAACCGGAGTACCAATCGTGACCCCTGGCGCAGAACCGGTTTTGAGAATCACGTCGTACTGGCTGACCCAACCCTCACTATTAAGCAAGATCAATATCACCAGAATGATGATGGCCATCACCACCAGCAATCCGACGCGTAACCTGAGTAAATTTTCATCCATGGTCGTTCACTAAGATCCAGATCGCTGGCCCCTAAGTTCCATTAAACGCTCGCCCGCCTCGCCGTTGATAAACTGCTGCACACGACGATCGCGACATGCCTCCAACTCTGGCACCGAACCGTCAAAAATCATCTGCGACTCGTTCGACTTCAATCGGTGACGCGGCATCAACATCACCACCCGATCGGCTACCTTCCTGGCCGTGTTCATGTCGTGCGTCACCACAATACTGGTCACCGGATTGCGACGGCGCGTCCGAATAATCAACTCGTTGATGACATCGCTCATGATCGGATCAAGTCCCGTGGTGGGCTCGTCATACATGATTAATTCAGGATTCATAATCAACGCCCGCGCCAATCCAACACGCTTGCGCATCCCCCCCGATAACTCGGCCGGTTTCTTGAATACGACCGAATCAGGCAATCCCACCTCCGACAAGCGCGACAAAACCATTTCGCGAATCTGGTCCGAGCTAAATCGGCCATGTTGCCGCAATGGAAAAGCCACGTTCTGGCCGATCGTCATGCTGTCGAACAATGCCGCGTTCTGAAACACAAACCCAAAACGTAACCGCAGCAGACTCAACCGCCTGTCGTTCAACCGGTTGATATTTTGTTCATCAAAGTACACCTCGCCAATCGTCGGCTGCACCAGACCAATGATACTCTTCATTAGCACCGTTTTTCCGCAGCCGCTTTCCCCCAGT
>CALKXO010000250.1 GCA_938003615.1 uncultured Pirellulaceae bacterium
CAAGTAGTCGTCGATCTCTTCGTAGTTAAATCGATGAGCCGACTTGATTGCGCCGCGATGAAGCTCGGTTGCGATCGGAACGCCTGCGTCGTTAAACTCGATCAACGCCGTCATGCAATACCGCACGCGGTTGGGCTGGAGGCTGGCAAGGTTGTTTGAGATGATCTCCGGTATCATTGGAATCACGCGGTCAGGCAGATAAACGCTGGTCCCACGAGCAAACGCTTCATTATCTAAATCGCTCCGGTAAGGAACGAAGTGGGAGACGTCTGCGATGTGGACTCCCAATTGCCAGTGTCCGTTCTCGATTTGCTTCAGCGAGATCGCGTCATCGAAGTCCCTCGCCGTTTTGGGGTCGATCGTGATAACTGTTTTGTTAGTGAAGTCGACACGGTTCTCCGGTATCGATTCGTCGAAGATTTCAGCCTGCTTGCGAGAATCGTCTAGGACCGCTTCAGGGAAATCCTCCGGCAATCCAAATTCGCGGATGATCATCAGCGTGTCGACGCCCGGCGTTCCACGATCGCCCAGCACTTCGACGATGACGCCCTCACCAACGCTGCTGGCGGTGGGGAAGCTAACCATTTCGATTACGACTTTGTCGCCAATCTTACAGCGTTTGGCCCCGGCATCGCCAACGAGGATATGAGATTCGAATGCACCGCGATCAACCACGACGTAGCCCAGTTCGCCTGTCTCGTGATAGGAGCCAACGAATTGTCGTGTCCGACGTTTGACAACTTTGATGATTCGCCCAGACATTCGGTTGTGTGATGATTTTTTCTTGCCGCGCGAGCTGTTGTCGCGCGAGCGCGAGAATCGAATGAGGACGGTGTCTAGGTTAGCCGCGTCGAGGGTCTTTGTTTTGGGAATGAAAATGTCTTCTGATCGGTCGGTGGCCGTCGAATCTTCGGGAGTGACAAATCCAAAACCGGCAGCCGTTTTTCGGAAAACGCCGACGACTTCATTGGATTTGGGCTTTCGCAATTGTCCGTCTTCGGTGGCGACAGACTTGGATTGGCTCGGTTGATTAGCCGAAGATGGTTTGCGGTTTCCGCGACGGTCATTGCGTTCGTTACGCTCCGTGCGCGATGGCACCGGTCGCTTAGGTTTGATTACCAAGTGCTTGGAGCCGAAGGCAAGTTTTCCGCTGCGGACCAGTTTTTTGATAGTCCGTCGCACTTCAATCAGCTCGCTAGAGAGGGCCAGTTTTTTGGCGATAGCGCGGGGTTTAAGAGGCTGATAATTGTCAGCCAAGACGAGGTCGAGAATAAGTTGTTTGATGTTTGTGTTTTCTGTCATAAAAAGAGTGTAGTGGCCTTTGGGTCGAATTTATATTGATTCAGAGCCCGGAAGAGGGAAGGATGCAAAAAAAAGATAGCCTTGGGAGGCCTTTTGAAGTGAATCCGTTGCCGAGGACAGCCCCGATCTCGCGCAGAATCCGTAACTCTGTAGACTGGATCATTCGCAACGGCAGTGCGACGACGTAACACACGGTGTCTGCTTGTTGCAAAGGCGGCGGTAAACAGCACTGCATCATGCCCTTTTCGAGGACTGCCCCTTCCCGCTGGCCAGCCTCCGGCACTCCTAGGGGGGCAGGAACTGAGGTCGCCTACTTGCTACCCTTGTAAAGCTTGCGCCCGATGTTGGGGAAGTAGACCGTCCAGTCGCTGCTTTTGTTGACGTCTTTGTCAATGAGAGTACGGACGCTATGCAGCTTGGCATCAAGATTGTCCAAGTGATGCAAGGTAATGGCCTCCATCGACATGGGGACTTTGGGGCTGCCAAATTCAAGGCTTCCGTGATGAGAGACAATCATATGCCGCAAGTGGTTCGCTAGTTCGGTTGGAATTTTTTGTCCCGATTGCTTTTCGGTGTTCTCGATTGCCTCATCGAGAATCGAAACGCCCAACACTAGATGACCAAGCAATTGGCCTTCGGTTGAGTAGCCAAGGTCCGGCGAGTAAGTCAGCTCACGGATTTTTCCAATGTCGTGAATAAATGCACCGAACAACAACAGATCAACATCCAGCCCCCGGTAACGAGGACCAATCAAGGCAGCGCTCTCCATCAGCGAAAGCACATGCTCCAAGAGACCGCCGTGATAAGCGTGGTGGTTCTTGACGCCAGCCGGAGCCATTCTGAATTTCGCCATCAGCGATTCGTCCAACAGCATGCATTCAGAGAGGTTCCGCAAGTGCTCGTTGGACATGCCGCGTAACATTTCACTGACCCGAGCGACCATTTTTTCGATTGACGCTTGGCCGAGGGTAATGAAGTCGGCTTCATCAACTTCATCAGCCGACGATGCCGTGATTTCTTTGGCCAAAATCTGCATCGATCCGTTGTAAATCTGAGCGTTACCTCTGACGAGGATATAGTCGCCGTTTTCGAACGCGTCGTGGTGCGATTGGTTGGCATTCCATAGCATTGAGGTGACCGACCCCGTCCGGTCGCTCAATCGCACCTGAAGATAGAGGTTGCCATTGCGGTTGGTTCTGAGCTGTTTTTCGGAGGCCATGAAGATCTGATCAATGGTTTCTCCATCAGTAAATTCATTGACGAACCGACGTGACATGTTGATGCTCTTTTGGGGATGGATGCTTCGAGAAGGCCGGATTCTATTCCGATGCCGCAAAACTCACAATGACTGAACCTTGGATTCCCTTCTATGATCTGTTGGCATCCAGACGTAGAATACCGGTTTATCAATTTCCTACTTTTTTCAAGCATACCGATGCCGAAGAACGCAATCTCACCCACCCGGCAAAAAGACTATCCCGAGTGGTACCAACAAGTGGTCAAGGCGGCCGACCTCGCTGAAAACAGTCCCGTACGTGGCTGCATGATTATCAAGCCATGGGGCTACGGCATCTGGGAAAACATGCAACGCGTGCTTGACCGGATGTTCAAGGACACCGGCCATGAAAATGCATACTTCCCAGTGTTCATTCCCAAAAGCTTTCTAGAGAAAGAGGCTGAACACGTCGATGGTTTCGCCAAAGAGTGCGCCGTGGTGACTCATCACCGCCTCGAACCGGGCCCCGATGGAGGACTGGTTCCCGCCGGCGAACTGGAAGAGCCGCTGATTGTGCGACCCACCAGCGAAACGATTATCGGTGACGCGTTTTCCCGCTGGGTGCAGTCGTACCGCGATCTCCCGCTGAAAATTAATCAATGGGCCAACGTGGTGCGTTGGGAGATGCGCACACGTCTGTTTCTGCGGACGGCCGAATTCCTCTGGCAGGAAGGCCACACGGCTCATGCGACCAAGCAAGAGGCGTTAGAAGAAACACGTATGATGTTGGGCGTGTATGCCGATTTCGCTGAAAACGTGATGGCGATGCCGGTCATCAAAGGCGAAAAGACCGCTGGCGAGCGATTCCCGGGTGCTGATGTAACGTACTCGATTGAGGCCATGATGCAGGATCGTAAAGCGCTTCAAGCCGGCACGTCACATTTCCTTGGTCAGAATTTTTCTAAGGCTCAGGAAATCAAATTCCAAGATGCCGAAGGTGGCGAGTCATTTGCGTGGACGACGTCGTGGGGCGTGTCGACGCGTTTGATTGGTGCACTGATTATGTCGCATAGTGATGACGACGGACTTGTGTTGCCACCGCGTATGGCGCCGCGCCAAGTTGTGATCCTACCGATCTTTAAGAACGATGAAGAAAAAGCGAAAGTCATGGAGGCGTGCAAAGCCTTGGACAAGGAATTGAAAACGCTGCAGTATCACGGATACCGCGTTGAGTCATTCGTAGACGATCGTGATTTGCGCGGCGGCGAGAAAAAGTGGTACCACGTCAAACGCGGTGTTCCGATTCGCGTCGAGATTGGACCGCGCGATCTGGAAAAAGGCAGCGTGTTCGTTGGACGTCGCGATCAGCCAAAATCCTACGGCATCAGCCAAGCGGAATTTGTGTCGACACTGACCGATACATTGGACGAGATCCAAAATGGCCTGTACGAACGTGCGTTGGCGATGCGCGCCGAGCACACTCGGTCGATCAAATCGTGGGACAAATTCGAGAAATTCTTCACGCCCAAGAATAAGGACCAGCCCGAGATTCATGGCGGGTTTGCCGAGTGTTATTTTGTGGACTGTCCAGAAACCGATGAGAAGCTCAAGCCACTCAAGGTGACGCCACGCTGTATTCCTTTGGATCAAGACAACGAAGAAGGCTACTGTGTCTTCACGGGGCAGAAGACGAAGGTCAAAGGAATCTTTGGGAAGTCGTATTAGGGTTTTCGGTTTTCGGTGTTCGGTGTTCGGTGTTCGGTGTTCGGTGTTCGGTGTTCGGTGTTCGGTGTTCGGTGTTCGGGGGCAGCGCGCGGAACCGGTGCTAGCGCACAAACGGCTAACGGTTTTAATCGTGAGGCAGGTTTCAAAAGCAGTTCTTCTCGTTAGCCGTTTTGGCACTAGCCACGGTTGCGTTGCCGCCAAGAATCGCGATAGCTACTGAGCATCCCTGCGCCTCGATCAGGCGTCTCTTTGATTTTGGAAAGCAGAACTATGGGTGAAATTTCGACACATCAACCGGTGTTGCTTATCTGCGCGCTGGTCAGCCGATACCCCAATGCCTTGCGTTGGGGGATCGACCAGCTGATTAAATCCTATGGTCCGGTCGCACTAGAAAGCCCTGTCTACGACTTCACCGAGACAACTTATTACAACGCGACGATGGGAGAAGATCTGAGGAAGCAGTTCGTTGCATTCGAGACGCTCGTCCAACCCGACGCGATTGTTGATGCCAAACGAGCAACCAATCAGATGGAGCAAGACTACATTGCTCAGCACTCGGACCCCGAAGAGCGCCCGCTGAACCTCGATCCGGGCTACATCAGCACAGCGAAACTGGTTTTGGCGACGACCAAAGATCGCGACCACCGGTTGTATATGGCCAAAGGAATCTATGCCGAAGTGACACTCTACTTTCGGCAGAAACAATGGTGCGGTAGCCGCTGGACTTATCCCGACTACCAGCGCGAGGATTTCCAAGAGTACTTTTCGAAGTGTCGCAATTGGCTGAAAGAACGCTACCGAGCGTCGCCCGGCTAAGAACCATATGAGATCGCGACCTTATGCATCAGCAAGGGGATACACCTCCAAGCTGCCGCGTTTTGAAGTCTCGATATTACAAGCCCGAAGCGCGAGTTTGAAGTTGCACTAATACAAGCCCGAAGCGCAAGCGAGCGGATATTTCCGAGGATTTGCGGATCCCTAGCTCGCGCTTCGGGCTTGTATTTTGACGCGTCAGGATCCAAGGTGATCGGATAAGCTCTAGCCTAGTGTCTGTCGGTAAACCTATCTTGACCTAGTTTCGGTTTGCCGGAAGGTCCAATTTTGGATGAGTTTTTTGATGGCGACAGGGGAAGGTCGGGCTTTGGGCTGTCAAACAGGTAATTTCCGTCGGTCCAGCGC
>CALKXO010000251.1 GCA_938003615.1 uncultured Pirellulaceae bacterium
CCGGCTATAGTCCTATGCGGAATCAATTGAATTGCCGCTTTCTCCGCGAAAAAGTTTTGACAACCCAAATAGCGTAACCCAAGGCCTAACGCGCTCGCGCGAACGAAGCGGAACACGAAAAGCAATTTGTTTAAGTTCAACTACTACTTATTTAAGCAAACGCGTTGACTCACGCACAACCAGTTCGGTTTCCAAAACGGGTACTACGTATTCATTTTTGCTGATCATTTTCAGCAGTGCTTTGGCTGCCGCGATGCCCATCTCTTCAGCCGGTTGCCGCATGGTGGTTAGCGGTGGCGTGGCGAATTCGGCTTCGGTCTGGTCGTCAAAACCAATAATGGAGACGTCTTCTGGCACACGGATACCCCGGCGGTAGAGTGCTAGTCGTGCCCCAAATGCCGAAGCATCGTTAGCAGCAAAAATCGCGGTGAACGATTTTCCCTGCTGCAGGAATGACTCAACGGCCATCACGCCCGATGCCCCTTCGAAGTTTCCTTCGAAGATGAGGCTTTCATCAATCTCGATATTTGCTTCGGTAAGCGCTTTGCGATAGCCTGCCAAGCGGCGGATGGAATCCTGTTGAGTTGCAATGCCCGTGATGTGCGCAATTTTCGTATGTCCCAGCTCAATCAGATGCTGCGTCGCTCGTCGCCCAGCCTCTTCATTATCGACAAACAGGCATTGGTTAGTCATGCCCTCCACTTCAATTCCAACTAACAGGGTGGGGATCGTATTCTTTAGGTGCTCCAGAAACGATGGTTCGAGACTGCTCCCAATAACGATCAAACCATCAATCTTCCTGCCAATCAAAGTCTTAACCACCGCTTCGCCAATATCCGACTGCCATTGACCGTCGGCAAAAAGCGGCGAGTAACTGGTATCGGCCAGACCTTTGACGACGCCCTGTGAGATTGCATCGTAGAAGGGGCTGCCGAAATTTTGGGTCACCACACCGACGGTGTACGACTGACCACTGGCAAGCCCTCGTGCAAACACATTTGGCTCGAAGTTCATCTCCTTCATCGCCGCTAGAACGGCCTTGCGCTTTTCATCATTCACCGGTGTGGTGTTGTTGAGCACGCGCGAGACGGTGCTTTTGGAGACATTTGCATGAGCGGCAATGTCACTGATCGTCACGTTTTTCTTCAAGGAAGAGTCCAGTTCTGTGATGCGGGCCGACTTCGACCTTAAGTTTCGACACGCGTCATCTGCTGCCAATAGAAAACGATTCCATGATGGATCGTTCTTGTTGTAAATTATGTACTCAAAACGAGTGGCTTCAACCCCTCTCGTTAACTCTCTTTTTCCCGAAGAGATATTGTCACGTTGCACTTGTGCAACGATTGAAAGCAACCACAATGCGAAGGCTGAAGCCGATTGCAAGCTTTGGCTGGTTGGATGTCGTTGCGAGGCTAATATGAAGACGGGGCGGTTATCGCGGCCAAAGCTAAGTTGATGGGTGCCGAAGCGTCCGAGAAATTATTCGACAAGAAGCTACAGGGATTATTTACTCACGAAGATAGTCTCGAAGGTATCTAAGATTCGCAACAGGTTCTCACGTACGGGCATCAAGTAGGCCACGCTAAACAGTGAGGCTTTCCTAACCTCTAGCCACACACTACTTTGGCGACAGCAATCCTATTCAATGGTAAATTCTTCCGATAGTTTCTCCAGTGATCCGGCAGCTGAAAGGCTGACCGTTAGAGAAAAAATTGGCTATGGCCTTGGTGACACGGCGTCGAATCTCTATTGGAAGCTGTTTGAGTACTTCCAGTTAATCTTTTACACCGATGTTTTCGGAATCACGCCGGCCGCGGCCGGAACGATGTTCTTTGTGACCAAGCTTTTTGATGCGTTTAATGATCCGCTGATTGGGCTGTTGGCAGATCGAACACGTACGGCGTGGGGACGCTTTCGTCCGTATCTGATTTGGATGGCGATTCCCTTTGCGCTGACAGGGATGTTGACGTTCTACACCCCCGATCTTTCGCCGGGCGGCAAACTGATTTATGCCTACATCACGTACGCCGCAGTCTTCATTGCGTATACCGCGATCAATGTTCCTTACAGCGCGCTGATGGGAGTTATTTCCGCAGATCCTGTTGAACGAACTAGCGTTTCGACATGGCGATTCGTTCTAGCGTTTTGCGGCGCGATTGTTGTTCAAAAATTTACTGAACCGCTGGTTGCGTGGTTCGGCGGAACAGAAAAACAGATCATTGACGGGGTCAGCACGATCGTCGTGATCGATAAACAGGCTGGGTTTTTCTGGACCGTCGTAGCCTACGCTTTGGTTGCCGTGGTCCTGTTTGCAATTACTTTTCTCACCACACGTGAACGGGTTGAGCCAGTTGAGAATTCGGAAGGTACTTGGAAAACAGATCTAATCGATGTGATCAAGAATCGCCCGTGGCTAGTGATGTTTGCTTTCGGGGTGACCCAGTTGATTGCGGGCTGGACCCGTGGAAGTGCCACCGCATTTTATTTTAGTTACTACGTTCATGCATCGTTCGGTGATTTTTTAGTGGTGGGGTCGTTAGCGTGTATCTGTGGAATGCTTGTCACACGCCCGCTACGAGAGTTGTTGGGAGCGAAGTGGTTGATGGTCTTGGTTACTACGATCGTTGCATTGTGCACCGTGCCGGTTTGGTTTCTTGGACCGGAAGAAATTGAATGGATGTACGCTTTACAAGTCGCTGGATCATTCGCCGGAGGACCGATTGCAGTGCTGACGTGGGCGATGTACGCCGACGTCGCCGACTATCACGAATGGAAACATGACCGTTCGGCAACTGGGTTGGTGTTTGGCGCAGCAGCGTTGTCCCAGAAATTTGGCGGCGCGATCGGCGGCGCGATTCCGGCTTGGTGTCTTTATTTTTTCGGCTTTGTTCAACCGGTCGATGGAGTTGCTCAGGTGCAATCCGATGCAACGCTGACCGGTATAGTCGCCATGATGAGTCTAATTCCTGCTGCGTTTTTGCTGCTGTCAGCGATTGCGATGTTGTCATATCCATTAGACAGAAAATTCCTGCGACAAATGCACACTGACTTGAACAGTCGAAAGCAAACTGTCGCGAGTGGTTGATGCCGGTTTGCCTGATGATTTTCAACTTCAAAAGAGAGGGATTGAATTCTATGAATGTTACCTACTCCCCTCGCACCGGCGCCGCAGTGCTGTTGTGGTTATTTTGTTTATTAGCAGGCGTTCTCCATTCTCCCGTCTTGGCACAAACGGATGCAAAAGCAGTTTCGGTAAAGTTGGTTGAAGAGTCGGGCAACTGGAAACTGCTGCGAGACGGCAAGCCATACTATGTCAACGGCGCTGGTGGTAGCGGATCCCTTGAACTGCTGGCTGCCGCTGGTGCAAACTCCAACCGCAACTGGGGCGTTGGAGAAGGGACTCGGGCGCGACTCGATGATGCCCATGAGAATGGGCTCACCATGGCAGTCGGGATTTGGTTGGAACACGAACGACATGGTTTTAGCTACTCCGATGCAGATGCTTTGGCCAAGCAGTCAGGCAAAGTGCTCGCACAAATCAAACGCTTTAAGGATCATCCAGCCGTTCTGGTTTGGGGTATTGGAAACGAGATGGAAGGCGTTGGGGACAACCCTGCAATCTACCAACACATTGAACAGTTGGCTTCTCTGGTGAAAAAGGAAGATCCCAATCATCCGGTCATGACCGTAATCGCAAGGGCGGCGAACGAGTCAAATTTGGCCTGTGGATTATCGGCAAGGACAAGCCGTTCCACGACTCCTTCAAGGCAGAACGAGAGTACCTGTTAAAAGAAAAGTGGACGCAATACTCGACCGAGTTGAGTACAAATAGGCCGCTATGCACATGTCCCGATCGGCGCAAAACATTTGATCGCGGCCGGTGGAGTTCTTTTTTTGGGATGATCTGAGGTCTGATTGCCCGCTAGCGTTTTTTTGCCGACGACAGCAAAGACGCTGGGATTGAAAGGTTTTACCGCGTCTTTTGAATGATCTTGGCCTCCGCCAAGCAAAATCCTAGACTCCGTAACCTTTTGCTCGATGAACTCGTATGAGGGCATCGGAAGTTAAATCCTAATTCCTCTCTGCGGTGGTCTGGCGTGCGTCCTCTGAAAACTATGGTTCTGCTACAAGTCGCTGCCAATATTGCAGTTGGACTAGTGCTCTGCGCCAACAGCCCAGTGTTTTCTCAACGGTTGGAGCCCGTCAGCAATCTTCGTACGACGCACGCTGCATTCACTCCCCCC
>CALKXO010000252.1 GCA_938003615.1 uncultured Pirellulaceae bacterium
TGCGCGGCGGTGAACGTAGTGCGGGGTTCATGATGCTTACTGTTGCTCAAACGAGTTAGGCGATTGGCAGATGAGAATTTACCGTAGCTTGGGCACTCCAGCCCGAGCACTTAGGGACTCGGGCAAGAGTGCCCAAGCTACGGCAGGTAAGAACCTATTTGCCGCTCGCCTTAACAGAAATTGCCAGACCAAATCGTACCCAACTTAAGAACTCAACTTAGCACTAATTTATTTGTGGCGAGTGCTTACTGATGCTCATCGCGATCAACGACCTCGCCGTCGATGATGTTGGGATCGTGTGCGTGGCGATTGGGCTGCCCATGTGGCGAGGTTTGACCGGGCATTGGGAACTGCTGTATCTGGAAACTGGATTTGAACTTATCCGCAACCATGCGTTTGTAAAAAGCGCGACCTGTCGGTAGCAGCAGCGAGAACCCCAATAGATCCGTCAACAGCCCCGGCGTCAGCAGCAACCCCGCCGCAAACATGATCATGGCTCCGTCGCCCAACAGGTCCGCCGGCATCTGTCGCTGGGCTAGACGGTCCCTGATCTGTCCTTTGACGAACGAACCCTGCCGCCGCGCCAGCGAAGCACCAATCACGCCCGTGATGATCACGAGGCCAATCGTCGCCGGTAGTCCTGTGTGTTTGGAGATCCACAACAACAAAAACAGATCGACCAACGGAATGACGATAAACAGAAACAGCAAACGTCCAAACAATGGTTACTCGGCAATAGAAGTTAGCGAAATGTGAAGAAAGACGGCCTAATACGCAGGGGAAAAGGCCCAAACGATTGATATTCGAGCGGCCAGAGAGTTCTGGTAATGTACGCCATCATTCCTGAAGCTTCTACCCTCAACGACGTGCGCTTTGTTTCAGATCAGAAAAACTTTCTGCCATATGCCACAAAGATCGGCAGGTTTTGCAGATCCAATCATTGGTTCAGTGGTCGGTGCAGCAGTTTGCTTACTGGTCTCTTTGGCAATGATCTGCGGCTGCCGAATGGATGGAATTGACCGAATCGGAAGCGCTCTCGCCCACGACGGAGTCGCCCCCAATGGCGCCCCTAAAATATTGGTGAAGGATAAAATTCGTGTCCACGCGTTGTCTCCAAACCCGGCTCAAAGTCTGCTGGTCGATGAACTGGTGGAACTAAAAACCGAAATCGAATCTAAAACGGGAATCAATCTCTCTAACGCTTCCACGCCGATTGATGTGTATCTGTTTAAAGACGAGATGTCATTTCGGGAATTTACAGCCCAAGCTAACGCGGTTTTTGCGGATCGCCGAGCATTCTTTATTAGGTCTAAAGAAGCGCTGAATGTTTATGGGTTTTGGGGGATGCAGGTGGCCGAGGACCTGCGACATGAAGTCACCCACGGCTACTTACACGGTGCGATTCCTCAACTCGATCTCTGGATTGACGAGGGATTGGCCGAGTACTTTGAAGTCAACCCAGATGCCGATGGCGTAAACGCGACACATGTTCGGTTGCTTGCCGATCTCGGGCGGCAGGGAAACTGGAAACCGTCGCTGGAGCGGTTGGAATCGATCACCGACCCAACGCAACTGACGCAGACCGACTATGCAGAAGCATGGTTGTGGGTTCACTTTCTAATGTCGACACCCATCGGCAGCGAAGTGCTGACAACAGGCCTAGTGTCGTCGGGGAGTGTCGATCAAATTCCTTGGTCGGTAGAGGTCAAAAACATGTTGGGTGATGCCAACAATCAAGTACTGAATCATTTAGCGCAGGTGACTCAACGCACTTTGACGCCCAGCACGGTCACAAGGTAGCCTCCGTTGAGCTCCATCAATTTATCGAACATCTATCAAGCGAATATTAATTAACCGAACATTTTCCTATTTTCAAAACATAGTCCACCTCCATGTCACAGCCGTCTGAATCGAAGCACACTACCGCTCTAAACGATTCCAGTTTGCTTCGCGCACCATCGAACGAACCGGACCGTACCATTGCGTTCTTCTGGATGTTTGTGGTCGTGCATGTCTTGGTGTGGATGGCGATTTGCCTACTGACTCAGCCCAACATGCCGTTGGACATGGTGGAAATGCTTTACTGGGGGCAGCAGTGGCAATTGGGATATCACAAACACCCTCCCCTGCCCGCTTGGACGGCGGCAACGATGTGGGAAGTAGGTCAACATCATCCGTGGGCCATGTATTTGACATCGCAACTAACGATCGTCATTACCTACTGGGCCGTCTGGCAGTTAGCGCGTAATGTTCTCTCGCCGAAACTGGCGTTATGTAGCGTGCTGGTGATGGAAGGCTGTTATTACGGCACCTACATGATCAACGATATCAATAATACGATCATGACTCGACCATTTTGGGCGCTCGCGATTCTGTTTATGTATCGCTCACTTGCCAGTCCCACATCGCGATCGAGATTAACGTACTGGTGTCTTACGGGGACGGCGATTGGGCTGGGGATGCTGTGTAAGTACTACATGGGCGTTTTGATATTGTCGCTATTAGTGATCCCGGTGCTGATGCCCTCCACACGTGCGGCTCTGCGCTCGCCCGGCCCGTGGTTGATGGCGAGTATTGCATGCTTGATCTTTCTTCCACATTTCATTTGGATGGTTGAAAACGACTTCATCACCATCCGCTACATTTTCAACCGGAGTGGAGACGCGGCAGCCAGTTCCGCGGTCTCCGGCATGGCCGCGTGGATGAAGCACATAACTTCCCCTGTTAGTTTTGTCGTCTCGCAGTTGGCCGCGGTGATCCCCGTGGTTGTGCTGCTGTTGCCGTTGTTGTTGAGATCAAGAAAGTCGGCAGAAATTAAAACCAAAGAAACCTCAAACGCTCCTGATCACTCCAGCAATTTTGAATCGACTGCGTTCTTTCGCAAGTACCTCGTCATCGCCGTTGGCGGGCCGGTAGCAATCTATTTGGTATTGGCGCTTGTTTCCGGCGCGGCCATTCGCAGTATGTGGGGAGGACCGCTGTTCAGTTTCTTGGGATTGTTGCTGATCGTGTTGTTCAAGGTCGAATATGAAAGCGCAGCGTGTCGGAAGGTCATCCGCGACTCTCTGGTCGTTGGTTGCCTGATGGCATTGGGGCTGTTTGTACGCAATGGGTTTGGACCGGCGGTGCGAGGCGAGTTGTCGAAGGTACATTTTCCGGGTGCTCAGGTCGCGCAGATGATCAACCAGTGCTGGTCCGATCACTATCAGGATCCGTTGCAAATTGTTGGCGGTGAGATGTTTGTATCGGGGTGCGTCGGCGTATACTCCGATCAACCGGTCGATGTTTTTGGGGATCTCATCCCGGAAGCAAATCCGTGGGTGTCCGACGAGCGTCTGCAAAAGCACGGAGGCATGATTGTGTGGGACATCGACGAACAGGGCGCTGCCGCTCCCGTTAACTGGCTGAGTCGATTTTCCAACGCCGAAGTTCTTGAGCCTTTGGCGTGCAAGACACGGGCGCTGACGGGGGACGTTTCTGCGCACGTCGGGGTTTTGTTGGTCCATCCGCAAAAATCAAGTTTGGCGAAACGAACCGGGCCAGACAACTTGCGATGAAACTGCTCGGCATGCGATGAAACTGCTCGGCATGCGATGGGCTACTCGGCATGCGATGGGCTACTCGGCTTGCGATGGGCTACTCGGCTTGCCGTCACACACGCTTCAGTTCATCCAGCGTTCAAACGTGATCAAGTGCAGAGATCCATTGGCTGATCCGCCAGTCCATCCAGAAACGGTCCGGATCTCTAATTCCTCGGCTGAGGAATCCGAGGTGTCCGCCTTGACGCGTGCTGACGACATCGATGTAGTTGGACAGATGGGCTCGTTCGTACATTTCAAATGGCACGACTGGATCATCCATGCTGGAAAGAATGATCGTTGGTACACGCACCTCTTTTAGAAGGTGGATCGAACTCGCGTTGGCATAGTAGTCGTTGGCACTGTCGTATCCCCAGACCGGAGCCGTAAATTGATCGTCAAAAGCCAACAGGCGGTCTGGGATTGGATTGATGCCGTTATCAACCAATCCGATGACTTTGCGTCGCCGATAGGTCAGCATCTGTCTGAGTCGTGACATGAAATAGGCTTCGTAGACGCGGTTTCCGTACTGTCGAAGATTCCACGACGTGTGCAGCAAATCGACTGGCGGAGAAACGGCCACTGCGGAATCGACGTGACGAGGAAAATCGTCAGCCCATTTGCCGAGCGTGCGCATCACGATGTTTCCACCGATGGAAAATCCAACCAAGCTGATTTTGGAAACTGGCGAAAGTTTGTGAACAAATTCGACGATCGATTCAAGGTCAGGACTACAACCGCCGTGAATGTGAGAACGTGAGATCAGTGTGCTGTCGCCGTGCCCGCGCAGATCGACGCGGATGGTGCGGATGCCGTGCCGTCGCAGTTTATCGGAAAGGCGTACGACGCAAGGTGATGCATGGCATCCGACAAGTCCGTGCAGTAGGATCGCAATGCGGTCTCCTGTGATCCACTTTTTGGGCTGGTCATCATGGATTACCAAACGGTCGCCATCAAACAGGTCGACAGTCCGTTTGACTGCGGAATAGTCCGACCGGGCCCCTCCAATGAAAAGAGGCGCAATCGTTTGAAGAAGGCTCGTCGGGACGAAAGCGTTCCGGCGAAACGGCGGGTAATCAGCAATTAACACGGTGCGGAAAGCTACTGACACGAGGGGTCAGTTTTCAATGGGGAGTCAGCAGGTCAATAAAACGCCAATTATAGGCCGTTTTTCCCTCGTGACGAGCCCTAACTGTGGGCCAACTGTGGCCCTGCGTTTGCACGAGCTAGTGGTCTTTCAGAGCTGAGTTGACATGTAGTGGGATTCGCCAGAATTCCAAATCGGCCCCATGTTCAGCGCTTCGATCTGTCGTTGAAATCGGACATCTAAACGGTGGCGAAATCTGGTTGAAGGTCAACGGCACGCTCAAGCAGTCCGATGATTTAGCGCAGCAAATCTGGAGTGTGCCGCAAACGATTTCTTTTCTCTCCAACCAAGTCCAGCTTGCACCGGGCGATCTGATTTATTCCGGCACACCCGCCGGCGTCGGTCCAGTTGTGCCCGAAGACCGAATCGAAGGTCACATCGACCAAGTTGGCGATGTCGTCGTGAATTTGGTCTAGAGAGAAAATCGGTCGAAGTCTTTCCGCAGCAATCTACACCCCGTGGAAGTCGCGGATCACCTGCCACGTTTGCTCTGGCGTCTCAGTGTACTGAAACAGCTCCAAGTGGCTGTCGCTGATTACCGCTTGATCGGCCAAGAATTGGAAATCAATGATTCCGTCCCAGTAGTCTTTGCCGTAGAGAATGATTGGCACTTCTTGCATGCGTCCGGTCTGTCGCAATGTCAGCACCGTGAACAGTTCGTCCAGCGTTCCAAAGCCGCCAGGGAAGCAGACGATTGCCTTTGCCCGCAGGAGGAAGTGCATCTTCCGGATGGCGAAGTAGTTAAACTGAAAACATAAGCCTGGCGTGATGTAGGAATTGGGCTCCTGCTCAAAAGGCAAAGTGATGTTGAGCGCCATCGATTTGCCGCCGGCCTCGTAGGCGCCTCGGTTGCCGGCCTCCATGATTCCCGGTCCGCCGCCAGTTTTGATGAAGAACTCGCCGTCGCGATGCTGTTTGTTGAATTCCGTTACCAGTCCCGCAAACTTGCGACAGTCCTCGTAATAGCGAGATTTCTTCAAAACATTGTTCGCGCGTACTAACTCACGTTGAGCTTCAGCATCGTCGGCGTTGGCCGCCAGTTTCGCTTCTGCCGCCGCAACGAGTTCATCCGCTTGCTCTTTGGAGGCGACTTGGGTTCCGCCGAAGACCACCACAGAAGAATGAATGCCGGCCTCCTCCATCATGATCTCAGGTTTAAGCAACTCCAGATGTAGGCGGGCTGGACGCAGGTCCTCGCCAGCAATGAAATCCAGATCCTTATAAGCAACCTTATAGCTAGGGTGCTCCATGATTTCTTTAAGCCGTTGTTTTTCGTTGGGGTCGCTCACGTTGTGCCTCGTTCTCTCAGGGGGGGGGACAGATGTTTTACTCTATAACGTCATTGCCGCGCGAAATGTTCATAGATACTTGGCTAACGCGTCACCGCGGGTCGCCCGCGCGTCGACTCGTTTGGAAATTTCCGAATCTTCGACAAGCGGAGGAGCATGAAATGGCTTCACGCGCGCGTCAATGACCAGGCTGCCGTCGCATCCCCAGTGCTTGTCCACCGTCGCGCCGGCAATGCCGTCAATGTCGGTTGCAGGGTTGCTGCGGGTGAAGACAGACCACAGAAAATTGTTCAAGCTGCGCGAGACAAAATCAGAATCGTCTACAATCACCACCAGCGGGAACTGATTGATTGGCGCGTCGAGGCCGAACGAGCGACAGAACTGATTCACCAATCCGCAGCGGCGATCCGAAGCAGTTTTCGACGACCCAAATTTTGGGCCGGTCACCGCCAGCACCCCCGGCAAGCAGATGTTTGGATTGCTGAACCCATCGGGCAATCGCAGGTCGCTCGGCATCTCCGTTGGTAGTTTTCTGATCCCCTGCCCCGTTGCGGCGATAACGACTTTGGATCCGGTGTTGAATCCGTTGCCGGAATAGTCCAGCGTGTCGATGGTCGTTTTGGTTTGAAAGTGCAGGTCGCGCTTCCAGTCGACGCGCTCCAGCATGGTGACGAAAAATGTCTCGATATCGGATAGCTTCAACGTCGGCGCCGAAGCCTCATCGAGGATCCACAAATACTTGGCCAGCGACATTTGGCCCTGGCCCAGAATGGCGTTGGCCTGCGTCAATAATTCTTGTGGCTGAGTCGTTTGCTGATAGGGAACGTAACGCTCGCTGCCGATGGCCAACAAGAGCGGATGAACTCCCGAAGCATCCACCGCGTTGACTTCTTTCACGCCCGGAAGGACAGTGGGAATTACCGGTCCGGTCAATTCGTGAATCAGTTCGCCAAAGACGGTGTCCTCCTGAGGCGGTCGGCCGACGACGGTGAATGGCCAGATCGCCCCCGTGCGATGATAGACCTTGTCGACTTTCATCAGCGGAAACTCATGCGTCAAACTGTAATAACCCAAGTGGTCGCCGAACGGGCCCTCGGGTTTGGTGGCCTCGGGAAGGACGGTGCCGGAAATGCAAAAGTCTGCATTGGCGTAGATCGAAGCGCTGTTGGGATGCTTAATCATCGGAATGCGATGCCCGGCAAGTGCTCCCGCGAAAGTTAACTCGCTCATTCCCTCTGGCAGCGGCATCACAGCGGCAACCGTCATTGCAGGGTTGCCACCGACAAATACGTTGACGCGAAAGGGTTTCTTCAGCTCGTTGGCCGTTTTGTGATGGACGCCAATGCCGCGATGGATTTGATAGTGAATCCCGACCTCCGATTTTGGATCGTAGTCGTTGCCGGAAATCTGCACGCGATACATCCCCATGTTGGACTTCATCAGCCCCGGTTGGCCGGCGTCCTCGGAGTAGACCTGCGGCAGCGTGACAAAGGCGCCGCCGTCGTCTGGCCAGCACTTGAGCTGTGGCAGTTGATCCAACGCGATCTCGTTTTCCATCACCGATCCACGCCGCACCGATTTGGGCTGCATCTGCCAGGCGATAAAGGGAGCCTTCCAGTACTTCAGCGGATTCTTCAGCGCCTCTTCGGGATTTACTTTCAGCCCGATAGCGCGCTGCACGTTGACGAACGTATCGCGGAAGATGTACCGCGCTCGTTCGAGAGTTCCGAATAGATTCGACGCCATCGGGAACTGGCAGCCTACTGGGTTTTCGAACAGCAGCGCTGGCCCACCGGACAGATAAACGCGCCGATGAATCTCGGCCATCTCAAGGTTCGGGTCCACGGGATCACTGATGCGGATCAGATGTCCGTTTTGCTCAAGGTCAGCGATGCAGTCAGATAGGAAGCGGTAGCCCATGGTGTGTGATTTTGGTCCGTAAGAGAAAAAGAAACGTCTGTGTGTATTACCGTAAAAACTTCCACAAAATATCAGAGATAGTTGGTGGGTCGTCGCGACGATGTCGCTTGACCCACCCCACATTGAGCATTGATGATTCAACGTAGGATGGGTCGCTCGGATTCCTTGTCAGCGAAATTCGGACCCACCATTGGTTCTGATGTAAAATCCGCGCTCACGTGTCGGGTTACCGCTTCAAGAGATTGCAAGACTTGAAAAAGTTATCAACCCCTCGGCAAATTATCCCATGACTTGCTGATTGCGAGAACCCGTGTGAAAATCGTAGTGTCCAATCCAATCAGCTGACCTGAAACCACTAGACACCATGAAAATCGAAACCTCCAACACACCCGCTGCCGACATCGATGCTTCAGCGATGTAGGCGTCCAAGGTGTGCGCATGACGGATCGTCGCAAC
>CALKXO010000253.1 GCA_938003615.1 uncultured Pirellulaceae bacterium
TCGCGATGCAGCCTTTCGCGATGCAACCTTTCGGGCAGTTAAATACGTGCCAGTTCCGCAGCTCTTGACTTGTGATTACGGCGTCTTACGAAGTGCACTTTACTGTTGGCCCGCAACATTGCCCATTCGGCAAAAGCTTCCAATTCGTTCGTGTTTCGCCCAGCTTTCGTACTCCTCTGTCACGCCTTTGACATAGACGGTCTACAAAACAGCCGTTAAGCTTTCAATTGGCGGACTTTTTTGGGTTGAAACACGTCTTAAACCCGGTAAAACGCCATCTTATATCCTCCCTCCGCAGAGCAGAATCCCATCGCATGGTGAAGCCGCTTTACTCGAAGAAGATCCCGTTTTTTGGGACTGTCGCGATGCTGATTCTCTGCATCGTCTGTTTCTTGCTGCCCTTTGCCGGACGCGGTGCCAAGCTGGCCATTACTTCGATGGTCAATAACGTGGCTGACTGGTTACCGTCGCACTATCAGGAGACCAAAGAGCTCGAAGAATTTAAGAAGTACTTCTTCGGCGGCGGTCAATTTGTGGTCGTCAGCGGACCGTGGTGCCGCGAGGGCAATGGCACCTACGATCGATTCAAACGCAAGATCTATGAGGAGTCGCTGGAGTATCAGAAGGAACTCGAGGAACAAGGGCGTGACGAAGAAATTCGCGCTCATGAGGTGGGGGACCAGCTTGGTCTAATGTTTGCCGGTACTTGGCATGAAGATTGGGGCGAGCAAAGTGAGAGATGGCTGCAAGGGCGCGATCGTCAATGGTATTTCATCAATCGCAGGGGCGAGCTGTACAGGTGGGACGGTCGAAACACGATCAAGGACGGCGCGGAATTTGCGATTGAGCGATCAAGAAACGGGAAGAACAAAGCCACCGGCAAGTACATCGATACGTTTGGGCGGCTTCCCGACGATAAGAACAATACAGACAACGAGTTTTACTCTGATCCTCATAAGCTCTGTTGCCGTCCATTCAAATCAGTGATCTCCGGCCCGGATGTGTTCAAGCAGATGGCTGGTCCCAATGGTTCATTGCGCATCACCGATATGGCGGAATCTGATCGGTCGACTTTCGAGGCGAAGGTTGAAGCGCACAATCGACTGTCGGGGGCGCTGTTTGGGCCAACTCCGGCTCCTGAGTTTAACTGGACGTTTGATTCGCTGTTGCAACTGGTTGGTGATCGCGATCGGGAGTTGCTTCAAGATTCGCCCGTCTATCAGAATCGGTTTAATGAATTTCTGAAACAGAAAATCGACGAAGAGTTTGGTGGTAGCCGCAAGGCGCTTCTCAACGCTGGTTCTGAAAAGCGCTTGTCATTGTGGTACGAGTTGTTTTATCAGTTGGAAGTTGACCCGCCGGCCCGTCAGACTTGCCTTGTCATCACGCTCAATGAGCCTGTGATGAAGGAATTCGCTCGCGCTGTTGGGCGTCCTTTGATGGGGAAACCACGAGGCCGGATCCTTGAACTGGCCATCGGCGAATCGGGCATTGCACCTGAAAATGTGCACATGGGCGGGCCTCCAAGTGACAACGTGGCAATTGACGAAGAAGGCACCATCACGTTGAAAAACCTGATCGGATTGTCGGCGTTGATTGGAATCACACTGGCGTACCTCAGTTTTCGTAACGTGCGGATTACTGTGATGCTGTTTTTTACTGGCGGCGTGAGTGCCATGGCTAGCCTAGCCTACGTGTGGTTTGGCGGCATGAACATGGACGCCATCCTAATGTCGATGCCATCGTTGATCTATGTGTTGGGGCTTTCCGGTGCCGTTCACATCGTGAACTACTATCGTGATGCGTGTCATGAACATGGGCACAAACTAGCGGTAGAACGCGCGGTGGGTCACAGTTGGTTTCCGTGTCTCTTGGCGGCATTTACGACGGCCTTGGGGCTAGGTTCGTTGATGACCAGTAAGTTAGCGCCGATTTGGAAATTTGGCTGCTTCTCGGCGATTGCGACCATGGCCACCGTGATCATTTTGTTCACGTATCTGCCGGCAGCGTTGGTGGTGTTTAAACCGGGCTATGTAAAGCAAAGCAAGAAACAACGCGCCGCCGGTGGCAGTGACCTAGCAGAGAAAGTGACACGCTTCTGGAACAAAATCGGCGATATTGTGATCCGGAACTACACGATTTTTGCGGTGACGGGTGTGTTGGTGATCGGCGTTGGATTCTGGGGCGTGATCAACAAAATCGAAACTCAGGTTCACCTGCTAAAGATGTTCGATCAGAGTGCCAAAGTGTTGGTCGACTATCGCTGGTTGGAAAAGAATCTTGGTGAATTGGTGCCTGCCGAAATTGTCGTCAGCATTGAACGGGATGATCAGCAAGAAGTCTATTTGGAAACGCTTCAGGAACGGGCGCGGCTCGCACTTGAAGCCAAACGTCAAAAAGAAGCGGTAGAGTCAAACGATGTAGTAGCTGCAGCAGATAAAGTAGATGCGGCGAATGCGGCAAACAAGGCTCCAGCAATACTTTCCTCCGAAGTGTCAACCGAGGAAGGCTTGGCGGACGCAGAGGAAGAAGAACCGGTTTTCATTATGACCCCCGGTCAGAAGCGTGAGTATGCACTTCGATTGTCAATGCTTGAACGACTCGAGCTGTCCAATCGCGTCCGTACTTTCTTGCAGCTGTATTTTGGTGATAACGGTTTGGGGATTGTCGGGTCGGGTATGTCGACCGATGTCTTTGTGCCGCTGAATCAATTCAATACAACGGATGAACTAGCGCGGCGACTGACCAGCGCACAGCTGTACAAACGCCGCCCGGAAATGCTGGAGCAGCAATACCTTGCGGTAGCGGACGAAGGAAAAGTCGTCCCCGAAGAACAAGTTCATGGCCGCGAACTGTGGCGAATCAATGTGTTGCTGGCGGCGCTCAGTGACGTGGATTACGGGCGCTTCATTAGTGACATGAAATCCGTGATTGAGCCTGTGGACAGCGCGTATCGTTATCGAAAAGAGATCTTTGAAAAGATCCAGAGCATTGAGCCGGACCAACCGCTGCGGGAAGCTAATATTCTTGTGCTTGGCGGTAAGCCCGAATTTTCTGAAGATGACCGAGACATCCGTGGGAAGATCCAAGCGAATCTGCCTCGAAGTGAACTGGTCGATCAAACGCTGATCTTTTCAGATACGCTGCGGAAGTTATTCAATGATCGTGGCATCAACAAAAAGAGTAAGTCGTCCGATGGATACCTGTGGATCGATCCTCAACGGTACAGTCTGTCCAATCCAGAACTGACCGACAAAGAGCGTTTGAAGCTGCAGAAATTCTTTGAGCCGGACTCGTGGAAGAGCCGAGTGGCCAACAGTGATTGCGTGGTGCTGATCGAAGACAGCGATTTGTTCGATGTTGAGTTTATCAAAAAACATGCCAATAAGCTGGTTGATTGTCGTGATCACAAATTTTTGATTGACCATGAAACCAAGACGCCATTCCCCGGGATGAAGACTGCGACGCAGCGCAAGCAAGCTGGAGAAAACGTTGGCGTAACGACAATCTACACGGGGATCATTCCAATCGTCTACAAGGCTCAACGCGCCTTGTTGTGGAGTCTAATCGAAAGTATCGCGCTTGCGTTTGTGATGATCACCGTCGTAATGATGTTGCTGCTGCGGGACTGGAACCGCCCTTTCTGTAAGGGAAACCGATTGAATGTGCGCGGCGGACTGCTGGCCATGATTCCCAACGTGTTCCCCGTTGTGGTGGTCTTCGGCGTGATGGCTTACCGAGGTATCAAAGTT
>CALKXO010000254.1 GCA_938003615.1 uncultured Pirellulaceae bacterium
ACCCAAAGCCGCGCCAAGCTTGTTGCCGACGCCTGTTTTGTTGATGACGCTCGAAACAATCCAGCCAATGATGCGGGCAATGATGTAACCGAGCACAAGAATAACTGCTGCGGCGATTAGATTGGGAATAGCCTCACCTAAGGGCGCCCCCATGCTGCTGGTAATGTCACTCCACAGGCCACCGACGGAGGAGAGGGTTTCGGAAACAGCATTCTTTGCTGTACTTCCGGCACCGGATGCTACATTGCTTACAGAGTCGGCCGCCGACGACAGAGCGCCGTCTTGAGCCGGAGAGAGAGGTGGGAATTTCACAGTACAGACTCCAGGATGGAAAAAAGAGCGAGACATACAAGGAGGCGCAGCCGATCATCGACCTCAAACAAATCCTTGCAACGCCTCTAAAAAGTATCCGCTAGAACCTAAAACTTCAATGTTGCAAATAAACTTATGATGCTTTTCCTTGTAATTTGCGACTGTTCTCGGTATCATCTCAAAGTTAAAAGTACAGGTGGCGGAGCTTTTTTTCTAAGCGACACTTCACTGTGACGAACGCTCTGCAACACTTAACGCAGCCATGCCATCTTCTCTCCGGTTGTTACTTCACTTCCTTCATCCCACCAAATTTCAACACATGATTCTTTCATTTTATAAACCCACTTTAGCCTGCCGTGTTGCCCCTGCCATGGGTGTGCTGTTGAGCTTTGTCGCGGCTTCAGCGTTTGCCCAAATTTCATCAAACGTTTATCGCCCTCCAAACGATAATTTCAATCAAGTGCCTAGGGGGAATCAAACTGCTCCGCAACGTTTTTCACCTCAAGTGGCCCCGGGCGGTTCGCAGATAATCTTCCCGCAAGAGCAGACGTTCAGGGCAGTTCCTCGATACCAATCGGTTCCTCGATACCAATCGGTTCCTCGGCAGACAATGCCCGGTGGGGTAATCCCGCAGACGCCGATTCAGCAGACGCCGCAGTACAGTTATCCTGTTCCCGGTCCTCAAATCCAAACGCCCGTCTACCAGCAGCCGCTTCAAGCGGTTCCCGGACCACTCATCCCCCAGGCTGCATTAGGTACCCCAGCACAAGAACCATCCTCTAGCAACGGCGATCAGGAACTCAAGCGTTCTTTGATAAAGGCCCGTGACCTAATGCAAAAGTTCCAACTGAAAATGGAAGCCGTGTCACAAAGAAATCAGGAACTCGAAAAGGAAGTTGCGACTCTCCAAGCGTCGGGCCGCATGAGCGACTCGAATGTTTCTGAGGAACTTGTCGTTGCCAAGGCAACCGCTGCCGAAGCTCAGAAAAGAGCGTCCGTTCTCGAAAGTGAACTTCAAAATGCACTTGGGAATTTGCGCACAAGCACTCAAGATCTTGACCGCCAAAAACAAATCGGAGCAGAGTTACAAGAGAAGGTTGCGTCACTTCGGAAAGCGACACAGATGACCGCCGGGAGCGACACTCAGGTTGCCGAACTGACAAAGAGGCTTGAAGAATTCAGAAGCCAGAACGAGGCATTGAATGGGAAGATGAACGCGCTGCAGAACACGCTTCGTGACAAAGAAACCCAAATCGCGAAGATGGGATTCGAGGAAGATGCTCAGTTTGCTGATTTGCGACAACGATTCAAAGCAGTTCGAGATACCAACGAGCAGCTAAACTTGAAACTCAAGACAGCTCAAGCGGAGGCGGCAAAAGGAGCAGAAATGCCCGCCCTGCAAGTTGATCCTGCTGTGGCGAAATTGCGAGAAGACAACCAGTTGCTGGGCCAGCAGAAACAGCAGCTTGAGTCGCAAAACAGCCAACTCAACGAGATGCTAGGCCAAATTCGATCACAGAACAGCCAGCTCGAGGCGACGGTAACTCGTTTGTCGAGTAATGTTCCGACTCCCAATGTTACGCCTACTGAAGCATTGGGATTTGCTACGCCACCGCTTGCTGCGAGGCCCACTGCTGACCACCTGGCTGCTTTGCAAAACCAGCTCGTCTCGATGACGCGCAAAAACCGGCATCTCGAACGTCAAGTTAAACTGTCCAAGTCGGAGTTCGAGACATTGACTGCAGAAAACATTCGATTGAAGAAAGCGTCTCGCAAGGATGCGTCGACCCAAGTAGCAACCGCACCGATGCCTGTTGCTCCCGTCGAAGCGGGAGAAACATCCTTGACGGTTGCCAGTCCTGCAGTTGCACTGCCGTCCGTTTCTAGCTCCGGAGCTGGTCTATGGCCGGTGAAGTACTGGATTCTTGGACTGTTGGCAATTGGGTTGGTCGTTGGGCTCGGCGTCGCTTGGTACGAGGGCGAAGACATGAAGCGTCTGCGTCAGCCGACGAAGAGTTAATCACCTGCAGGGTTGGTCACCTGCAGGGTTGGTCGCCTGCAGGGTTGGTGGTGGCAAAAGCGGTGTTCCTGTTGCTCTTCAGTGCTTGAGGGGCCAGCGTTTCTATTTGTGAATTGGGAATTTCTCTGGTTCGTCTCCGTCGTTTCTTAACTTTCGGGTTGGGGTTCTGAGTCCTGTGCTGTTTCTGCGGGCGCTGGGTGGGGCAAATTGACACATCCTAGGTTAGGAACCTCACAAGAGGCTGGCTGAAACCTACGTTTCGTCGAGACGGCTTTCGAAACCCCAAATCCTTCCTAATGAGATGCGTTTACCCAAAACTGAATCAATACTTTGCGTAGCACTGCTATTTTCAGTGGCTGCCATTGCGTTTTACCACGCCAACCCGCGCGTGCTCGTCATTGAGCCCGGTGATGACTGGACCTCTGTTGTTTATGGCAGAGCTGAAGGACTCAACGAAGGCGCTGTACAAGAGTCTAACGAGGATGCCTTCCAGTTTTCTTACACGTTCGCACCATCTGGGAAGCGGCGCTGCGCGTCAATCTAAATCCAACCTCGCAGACAACACAACGCGCAGAACGCAGAAAAGGAGGAAGCGGCTGTCGCGAATCCGTTCGGCAATCTCCAGTGGATGGAAAGAATACATCTGACTGCTCACGTCGAGGCAAAACAGCAGCAATTCTATCGATTACAGTTTTACAACCAAGTTGATGACATGCAGGCTCAAGATGGAAAGCCCGTATTCAAATACAACGAAGCTTATGTCTCAATTTCTGACAAGCCTCAAACTTATGTGATCACGCGCGAGAACTTCTTCGTCCCAGGATGGTGGCGGGAGAAATATAAGGCGCCGATTCACGAAGGCATTCCTACCTTTGAGGGACTCAAATGGCTTGGCTTTGCAACGGGCCACTTAGCCAACGGTGAGCGTTTCGGACGTCTCACGATTAGCAAGATTGAAATTGTTGGCCATTGGTTGCCGCATGGTACATTTTATCAAGGGCTGGTAACCATGTGGCTTCTCTTGGGAACTGGCGTCGTCGTCGTTGAGATAATTCGGTTGCGTCATAAACTTAACATCGCGAGCATCGAGCAAAGTAGCCTGACTACAAAAAACAACCTGCTTGCCGAGCAGGCCTGCAAAGATCCTCTAACAGGCTTATTGAATCGGCGCGGAATTGAGCCTTACCTAGAGTTGGCTCCCGATGGGGTAAATCAGGAGGGCTTTTCGACGACTGTGATTCTGTTCGATATCGACGATTTCAAACAAGTCAACGATGAGCAGGGCCACGCCTACGGTGACCAAATTCTGATCGACATTGCGACAGTAGCAAGTGCCGTTTTGACCGCTGAACAGCCACTATGCCGCTGGGGAGGCGAAGAGTTTTTGGTGATATGTCGCTTGGGTGTCGATGAGGCGACTGAGATCGCTAACCGATTGCGACTCGCGTTCATCGAAACAGCAGGAGTGACCTGTAGCTTTGGTGTTTATGGATTGTCCAAAAATGAAAACATCGACGAAGCGATCAGCAAGGCTGACGTTGCGCTCTACCAAGCAAAATCAAATGGGAAAAATCAGACCCGTGTTTTTAATGTTCTACCTAGAGCCAGTGGATTCTTGAAGGACGAGAGTGAAGCAAGTCCGCAGACTACTGTAGATATTTCTTAAGCCGCTCATCCAATGCGCCCTGACTTGGCGATGAGAAGACCTTGGCGATGAGAAGACTCAAGGTATGAGAACAATTAAAAAAAGTGAGGGCCTGTTCGGTCTGTTCCCAACTTGCCAAAAGATTTCGGCAGGCTGCAAAAAAGCCCTGCTTTGAACAACGTTAGCAAATGTTTCCTAGATGAACCGGTTGATGTGGTTCTCCAGCATTTCCTGACGGCCGCTGGTGTTCGGGTCGGCATCGCCCTTTTCCAGCATGTACGCGCTGAGCGATTTGAAATCGTGCTTGCCGCCTTCGATTTCAGCCCCCAAACCAGTGTCCCAACTGGAGTAGCGGTCGTCGACGAATTTCTGCAGTCCGCCTTCAGCGCGAATGGCTGCTGCAATCTTAAGACCACGTGCAAACGCGTCCATGCCGCCGATGTGAGCGTAGAACAAATCGATCGGATCGATACTCTCGCGGCGCACTTTGGCGTCAAAGTTCACCCCGCCGGCCCCCATGCCACCGTGCTTGAGGATTGCCATCATGCACTGAGTCGTCAGGTAGATGTCGGTTGGAAACTGATCCGTGTCCCAGCCTAGTAAGAGGTCACCCGTGTTGGCATCGATCGAGCCAAGACAATCCTGAGCCCCGGCGTAGTCCAGTTCGTGCATCATCGTGTGGCCAGCCAATGTGGCGTGGTTCGTTTCTATGTTCAGCTTGAATCGGTCCATTAGTCCGTAAGCACGCAAGAAATTAATACACGCCGCTGCATCACTGTCGTACTGATGCTTCGTCGGTTCTTTTGGCTTGGGTTCGATCAAGAAGGTGCCTTTGAATCCAATCTCATCGGCGTAGGCCACGGCCATGTTGAGGAACTGGCCAAGATGGTCCATCTCGCGTTTCATGTCGGTGTTGTAAAGGTTCATGTAACCTTCGCGCCCACCCCAGAAAACGTAATTCTCTCCACCCAATCGCAGCGTGACTTCCAATGCTTTTTTTACCTGTCCGGCAGCGAACGCAAATACATCCGCGTTGCAACTGGTCGCCGCCCCGTGCATGAAGCGCGGATTGGAGAACATGTTCGCGGTCCCCCACAAAAGTTTGATATCGGTACGCTTTTGTTCCTCTTCAAGCACGTCAGCGATTTTGTCTAAATTGTCGTGCGACTCTGCCATGGACTGGCCTTCTGGTGCGATATCCCGGTCGTGGAACGCGTAGAAGGGCGCTTGCAATTTTTCCATGAACTCGAACGCCACGCGCACGCGATTCTGTGCATTTTCAACCGAGTCGGTGCCGTCTTCCCAAGGACGATTCAGCGTTGGAGCGCCAAATGGATCGCTGCCATTGGCGCGAAACGTATGCCAATACACGACGCTGAACCGCAAATGGTCCTTCATCGATTTCCCTTCGATCATCTCGTCAGGGTTGTAGTAACGGAACGCAAGTGGATTATCGGAATCCGGTCCCTCGTACTCAATTTGGGGAATGTCCGGGAAAGCTGCCATCTGGGGAGACCCTTAACAATGAATGAAAAAGAAAAAATGAAGTCTTACGCCTAAAACTATCACTTTTGTAAGTGTCTCATTGTCAGGTGCCAGAATCAACCACGCAACTGGGATCTAAGACGAGTCTGACTCAAAAAGTTGTTTTCTCGTCTTTGTTTGACAAACTGGGCCAGAGGGGTGAATTTCCGGTTGGAACTCGTTGCAACTGCCTCCAAATCAATCAGAAAAAACACTTGACTTAACTCATGGACTTGCTGTACTGTGTCGATAGCACAGTGTGACAGTCAGTGTTCTTCAACTCGAGGGCCCGATGCCCCTATTTTTTGATATCAATGCCAGCAACGGTGTGCCGGTCTACGAGCAGGTGGCTCGTCAGATCGTCAATGCCGTCGCCAGCGGTGGACTTGCCGTCGGACAGATGATTCCGTCGGTGCGTGAAACGGCTAAAGAGCTGGCGATCAACCCCAATACGGTCGCCCGGGCCTATCGAAGTCTACAAGATGAAGAGATTTTGGAGACCGTGCGCGGTTCGGGAATCGCCGTAGCGGTGGCGGCCAAGGCGAAGTGTAAAACGCTGCGGGGCAGCGTCATTCGGGGCCGAATCGCGGATGTGATTCAAGATGCGCGGCAAAGCCAATTGTCTGATGACGAGATCATGAAAATGCTCCAAGCCGAAATGAAGAGGACGAACCGCAGTTCGAACCGCAGTTCGAACCGCAGTTCGAACCGACCAACGAACCGACCAACGAAGGGGAAACAATGAGCCAGGAAATCAACAACAACACTGACCCTGTGGTTTCAATAACCAATCTTTCCAAGCGATATGGCAATCAAACTGCGCTCGACGACATCTCGTTCACGATTCCTGCCGGCGTCGTATTTGCGCTTTTGGGTGAAAACGGGGCGGGCAAATCCACTAGTTTAAAAATCCTGCTTGGACTTGAAAAAGCCGACAGTGGTTCTGCGACTGTGTTGGGGCTGGACAGCAAAAAACGCGGCATTGATATTAGATCCGCAGTTGGCTACGTCCCCGAAGCCCCTGCCCTTTATGGCTGGATGACGGTGGGAGAAATTGGCTGGTTTACTGCCGGTTTCTATGGCGACGGATTTCAAAATGAATTTGAACGGTTGACGGCGGAATATGAATTGCCGTTGGGCCAGAAGATTGGCAAGCTTTCCAAGGGAGGGCGAGCGAAGGTTTCGCTGGCATTGGCGTCAGCACACAAGCCGCCGTTGCTGGTGATGGACGAGCCAACATCGGGTTTAGACACGTTGGTGCGCCGGAAGTTCCTCGAGAGCATGGTTGACGTCTCGGCCAGCGGTAGAACAGTGTTGCTTTCCAGCCATCAAATTCCTGAAGTGGAACGCGTCGCCGATATCGTAGCGATCGTCAATCAAGGAAAGCTTTTGGTCTGCGACACGCTGGACAATCTAAAGCAAACGATGGAGCAGTGGGTGGTGACGTTGAAGGATGAATCTAGTGAGCTGCCGTCGACCAAATCCACGATCGTTTTACGTGAGGGCCGTGGAAGTCGGCGGCAGCGTTTGCTGGTTAGCGATACGACGCCCGAATGTCTGTGGCAATTGCGCGACGATCCGGTGGTCGAAGAGGTATTAGTGCATACGCCATCGTTGGAAGAGATTTTTGTCGGGCTGATGAAGTCCGGCAAGACCTTGCCGGCCAGTAAAAGGGTGTCGGTCGATTCTCCGGAGGTGTCGTCATGAGCAGTACTTTGATCGCGCACGACTCAAACCCTCGATCGAACGTGATGTGGAAGAGATTGCTTTGGAAAGAGCGTCGAGAATTGACGCCTGTCTGGATGGCCATCATGCTGATTGGGTTTTTCGGTTTGGTAATGATAGCTTTTCAAGCCTCCTCCCCTGAAGGCAAAAAGGAAATTGTACGAACGTGTCTGTATTCGTTTACGGCAATTCTTTCGGCGACGTTGGCGATCGTGGGCTTTGCCAGTGAATCGGAAAACGAAACATTGGGACGCCTGCAGAATCTACCATTGCATCCACGTTCTGTTGGCGGACTGAAACTGGTGGCGGGAGCAATTGCGACATTGGCGGGCACCCTGCTGTTGGCTTTGTTGGTTCCCGTGTTGTGTTCTGCTTTCGGATTCAGTCTTAACCCCAGCCAAGAGCCGCTGCCATTACTTTTGTTACTGGTTGGATCATTGCTGGTCTACTTCATCGCAGCAGCGATCGCAATGGCTTACGGCTCGATGGGCAAGTCACTGTTTTTGGTGGTGGCGTTGTTCTTGCCTTTTCTGTTTTGGCTCGATAGCAGCCATTGGCACATTACTGAGTACTTGGATGGCAATTTCGGCTTCGTTCTACTCATTCAACTTGCGTTGGGCGTCGTTGCCGGACTGATTTCAGTGGTGCGGCTTGTGCCTTGGGTTGAAGGACGCGGGTTGAATATGCGAAAGGTTCTGGGGCCTGCGGAGACCACGTCCTCGGCAGGCCATCTCGCTTCAGTTTCGGCTTCTGGGGCTGCGAGTGGCGGTGCAAAAATCTTTTGGACCTGTTTTTTTGCGGCCCGATTGCTTCAGGTCGCTTTTGCTTCATTGTACGCGAGTTGACGTTTGCTCGTCAGTGTGGTGCCGAGCTTGTTGTCGGTCCACTGGATCATTTTTTTAA
>CALKXO010000255.1 GCA_938003615.1 uncultured Pirellulaceae bacterium
GAGATAGAATCGAATTCCCGAGACATGGGAATTCTAATTGTCGCTCAATTCGAAATTGACTCACTCAAACTGCTAGCAAATGACAGCAGGGCGGAAGTTCTAATTGTCGCGGGCAGGGAATTCTAATTGTCGCTATACACAAACGGCAAGCGAAGCAAAATGGTCGGCGCGTGCCTGAAAAAACGCTCCACTCGATCGATGCCATCGGCGGATGGCCCGGCGGACTATTGGCTCAACAATTTTTCCGTCACAAAACACAGAAGGGGGCGTTCCAAATCAAATTCTGGCTGACCGTTGTCATGCACGTGGTGGGCGTGATCTTTATCGCACGATGAGAAGACTCGTTGCTAACTGAAGACAGCAACAAAGGTAATCGAAGACCGTATTGAAGCCGATGAGACCATCGCTGGCTTGACGCTTTGTCCAGATTTAATTTTGGGGTTAGCTGTTTTGACGATAGCCACGGTTCCGTCGCGCAAAACCGGGGCCATCGCCCAAACGGCTAACATTCTGGATCCTAATTTCAAATCTGAATGAAACACTAGCGATTTGCTCCAACTTGGATTTAGGATGGCTCGCAGTGGCGTAAGCTTCCAGCTTGCGAAAGCTACATGATTATTTGGTGGCAAGCAGGATGCTTACCCCACTTTAAAGTTGGAAACATTAATCGTTTTTTTATTCTATCACCTACAAAAAAGACCAGCCTGAGAAGGCTGGTCTTTCATTTGAATTCACGTTTTTCTACGGTTGCAAGCCAGTAAGCCTTGCACCGCAACTCGCTCAGGATGTCTTCTTGCGGCGTCGCAAGTAAAAGACCCCAGCAGCACCTGCAGCCAACAAACCCAAAGAGTTTGGCTCAGGAACGGCGGAAAAATTCAACGTCACGCCTGTGAAAGACCCGATCTCTCGATTCAACTGATCTGAAATACGAAACTCCCAAGTTCCCGCAGTCGTTTGCCCAGCAAAAGCATTCGCCAATGAAAGCTCTGCACCGCTTTCGGCAACGGCTGAGTACGAATTCGCCAATGTTTGAGCAAAATTCACTGCTGTCAGTTGAGTGGTTTGGGATTCAGGGATATCAAACAACGTGTTGTCATCGTCCGCCACAGACCAAATGTTGGCCGGATTACTGGCGTTGGTTGGGTCAGCTTCTCGTGAAGCAAATGTGTAGTTTCCACCGCCCCCGCTTCCATCACCGAAATTCGAACTATTTCCGGGGCCAATTCCGTCACGGCTGATACGATTAAAAAGCGTCGCAGAGGCCAGTGTTGTGTTGCCTGGGCCTACTTTACGCAGCGTGGCAACTAGATCACCTACCCATGTGTGTTGCAGACCTTCTATCGTGACTGAAACGTCTCTGATCAGCTCATTTTGTACGATGTTGATGGTTCGTAGATGACTGGTGATGTTTCCAGCAAGGGTGGTGTCTTGAATGTTTGTCAGAGTTCCGTTTTGGGTATCACGCTGATTGAGTACATCTGCGTTCACGGAACTTATGAGGACCATTGAGCCTAGGGCAATGGCGCCGCTTTGTAGCAACCTTTTAAACATGGTCAATCCTTTTAATATCTCGGTGTGATTGCTCGTTGTTGGGAGAAAGTGTTCCCCGCGTGACTAGTGATGGGAAGTATAGGGATTGGGCAATCTCCGTCAACGGGTATGCCCCAAATCTGGCCCCGCTATCAATCGTACGGATGCTATCTTCTTTCGCATCTATTCAAACTAGGTTTGGATAAAAACGTAATCGTAGTATCGGACATGGTTAAAGTGATAAGCAGTTAAAACCCACAAAATTGACCGCAGATATGCGATTGCAAGCCCTATGACCGATTAAGCGGAACCCGACGACACAACCCACCCAGACCACCCGGACCACCCAAGCCTCCATCGCATGGGCTGCCGTTCAAGCTACTTTTCTTTAGAGAAAACTACCGACGCGATTTGGCCTGTTGCCGAAAACCCGGTCTTGATGACCGACGGTCTCGCAAGCTCGACTGGCTTGGAAACCACGTTGACGGGGCAGTTAGGGTCAGCATCGGAGAAGTTGATCGTCGGAGGAATATTTCCCCGATCAATCGCCAGTAGTCCGCCAATCAGTTCAACAACCGATGTTCCTGGCCCAAGGTTGCCAAAGTTGCTCTTGTGAGCCGCCACCGGCACGTCGCCCAAGACGGCTCGAATTGCCTGTGCTTCAAGCTGGTCTTCATCAATCACGCCACTGGCGGAAGCATTAACAACACCAATATCGCCGGCCTCCATTCGCGCGTCGGCGATCGCTAGTGCAAGGCTGGACTCGATCGCTGCTTCTTTTTCCTTACCGCCGCTTGCCGTCGGGTCGCTAAACAGACGCGACCACCCTTTAAACGTGGCGATGATGTTTGCCCCTCGTTTGATTGCGTGCTCTTTGCTCTCAAGGACCATCACGCCAGCCCCCTCACCGACGACCATTCCATCTCGTTTTGCATCAAAGGGACGGCTGGCAGCGGCCGGCGCATGGATATTTTTGCTAAGTAAGTCGGTCCCCCGGTACAACATCGCGGTGAGCGCCATTTGTGATCCTGTTCCTCCAGCGAGCACGACATCGGCGACACCACGCTTTATCAGCGAGGCGGCTTCGATGATCGCTAACAACCCCGATGCAGCGCCCTGACAAATCGAGTTACTTGGGCCTCTTGCGTCTGCTGCAATCGAGATATGCGACGCCGCCATATTGGGTAAGTACTTCAACATCCACAGGGGTTGAATCTGTCGCATCGCGAATTCTCCCCAACGATCGTGCTGGTAATCCGAATCGACGATACAGCTTCGAAAGACACGCGCGACTTCAGCCGGGTCAGCAAAAAACGTCTCCGTGCCCAACACCGTAGCGATTCGATCGGGCGA
This sequence comes from uncultured Pirellulaceae bacterium, assembly GCA_938003615.1. Taxonomy (GTDB): domain Bacteria; phylum Planctomycetota; class Planctomycetia; order Pirellulales; family Pirellulaceae; genus Mariniblastus. Next base: position 2,884 of record CALKXO010000255.1, read on the forward strand.
CACCGGCTGTACCGTCGAGCCATCTTCGTTAACGGTTGCGGTCAGCCCCGCTTGCTCGGTTGCCATCGCCGCCGCAGCGCAGCCAAACTTGATTGGCTCGCACATGATCTTGAGCGCCTTGCGAGGCTTGACGTATTGCTTGGCTTCGAAATTACGTACTGGCGCTCCGATGCGCATCGGCAGATCGGTGTTTTCAAACGACTCGATCACGCCGACACCACTTCGGCCTTCCATCAACGCAGCATAAAACTCGTCTTGGCCGATTCCGATTGGACTGACAACGCCCATTCCGGTAACAACGACTTCACAATCCGATTTCATCAAAACTCAAACGATCAATGGGAGACTGGTGGCTGGAGAGAACAAGGAACAAGGGGATGATGAATGGTTATCGGGCGGACGACCACAGCGTCAAAGCTTCTCAACTTTTAGGATCTTCATTTTCCGAACCGGAATCATAGTCAAAAATCCGGTACGTCTTGGTTTTTTTGGCTCCGCCACGTTCTAGTGTACCACGAGACAACTTGTTTGACTCCAGAACCCACGAAAATTCGGACTCTGTGATGCCCCAATCCAGCACTTCGGGTACTAAACGCGACATCAGCGCAATTCCTAGCCCCCATCGTTGGTACTCGGGCAGCACATTGGTACTGATCAACCGGATTTTCTTGATCTTTCTCCGGCCTAGGAGGATGCGAAAAATCCCGAAGGGAAACAACCGACCATCGATCTTTTTGATCAGCGGATTGTAATCAAGCAATCCAAAAACGGCGGCAACCGGTTTTCCATCCACCTCGGCGACAGAGGTCATCTCCGGGACGACCAAGTGTTTGAGTCCACCGGCTGTTTCTCGCAATTCATCTGGGCTCATTGGGGTGAACCCCCACTGCCCCGGCAACGCCTTGTTGTAAATGTCCAAGAAATGTTCGACGTCTTCCGCGAAGTTCTTTTTGCTGATCCGACGTAGCTTAATTTTGAAGCGGTCGATCGCAAGCGTAACCACATGCAAAAGTTTCGGATCCAATTTATCCAGTTGCGAGGTTTCGCCGATGTACGCGAACATGTCCTGAGATTTTACAAATCCCCAGTCCGCAATCAAACGTTCGTAGTACGGCTTGTTGTAGGTCATCATGAACGTCGGCGGCGAGTCGAATCCCTCGACCAACAATCCCCATTCGTAATTCTGCGAAGGGTTAGCAGGCCCCCGCAATTGCTTGATCGAGCGTTCTGCGAACCAAGATTTGACTGCATCGAATAGCGCGGCACTGACCTCGGTGTCATCGATAGACTCAAAGAACCCGAACATGCCTCGGCTCTCTTTGTGGTAGTCGTTGTGATGTCCGTCAACAATTGCCGCAATGCGTCCGACGTCTTTTCCGTCACGCACGGCAATGAACGTCTGGATCTCTCCGTTGTTGTAAAACGGATGCGGCGCGTAGTTCAGCAGCTTCTTGATCTCTGATCGCAGCGGAGGTATCCAGTTGGAGTCACCCTCGTAATGATCCCACGCGAACCGAACAAAACGTTTCTGTTGAGCCCGTGATTGGACGGTTTCGATAACAACGGAGTTAGGCATGGCGTGGCGTCTGGAATTGTCAGGGGTAGCAAGAAGAAAGATCCGCGCAGAGACATTGGGCTGCTTGATCTGTTTGAAAGCGAGGTATAACTTAACATCGGCGTCCCGATAGCTGAAGTCCGCAAAAGGGCAGGGCGTCGGTGGTTTACGTTTCTTCCATCTCTTTGTTGGCATGCTGTATGGATCGCTCCCGTTTTGTCGTGCTAAAACACACTCAACCTGCCAGTCAAATTCCACTTCCACGTCGACGATACTTGGCCAGCGACGACCGTCCCCAGGCTTCCGCGGACGTTCACTACGATCTGATGCTGGAATCTCACAGAGGGCTGCTGACGTGGGCTGTTGCGAAAATCCCCTCGGCCAGTCATCCCACGCTGCGCGCGTTCGAACTGCCGCTGCACCGAGATTTCTATCTGGATTATGAAGGCCGCGTTTCGAATGATCGAGGAACGGTCGAGCGCGTCATGGCGGGGAGATTTGAATTGATAGAGGTTGTACCAAAAGTGTCTTTGGAAGAACGCTTCCAAAAAATCACCATCAAGCTCTGGCCAAACGACACAGAGGGTGCGCTGCAGATTACGCTACAACGACTTGAGCAAAACAAGTTTCAGATCACCTGCCACGAGAACTAACGCGACGCGTGGGCGCGGACAAACGCGGCAGTACCGCGCTTACGCATGGGTTTAGCCGAATGCCACCCGCTTTAGATCTTCGCCATCAATTTTGAGTAGCCGAGGTAGCCAGACGTCGCCAAACCTTGGATGCCTGACAGGCAAACTCTCCAATCTCTGGCGAGATCGGCTACATGAATTGATCCAAAGAACAGCTGGAAGCCAATGGTGACATCCTAAAGTGAGTGCTATTAAAGGGTTAGCCTACGCGCGGTCCAATCGGATTTTCACAACAGAAAGAACATCATCGCCGTAACCATCGAGTTGTTCAACGCGTGCATGGTGATGGAGCTTACCAACGAGTCTCGCCACTCACGGGCCAACGTGAACCCGATCGCTAACGTCGCCAGCAACGGAATCGCCAGCAGGCCTTGCGGGTGGATGGCTGCAAAGATCACGCCGTTGATTAGAGCAGCCACGGCTACGCTTACCGCGCGGTTCCAAGTGATGCCGCGTTCGCGCAGGTGCCGATACAACACGCCGCGGAACATTGTCTCTTCCACAATTGGTGCTGCCACACAAGCAGCCAAAAACACACCAATCCAAATCATCGAATCGTCCGACGCCATCAGATGCTGAACCGGATGGCTCGGGCTCGCAGGAAGCTCGAATTCCCCTGTTTCGGCCGACATGGGAAACAGCAGCATCAAAACAAAAACAGAGAAAATCCCT
>CALKXO010000256.1 GCA_938003615.1 uncultured Pirellulaceae bacterium
TCAGGAGCCAAGTCGGTTCGACATTGACCAATCCGTTTTCTGCCCATTGATCAAAAACAAATTCACTGTCTTCGTCGAGGCATTGGGCGATTCCTTTTTGGAATTCGGCAGGGTTGGTGATGATGTAGTCACTGCCAAACATCGTGCCAATCCGAGATGGATCCAAGGACGCCTCTGCCAGTCCCGAGTGAGCCATCGCCAGTTGTGAAGCTGCGACGCCCATCTGAATTTCGCGGCACATTAGCTTCAAGCCTTTTTTGACGTTACGCTTGAGCTTTTTTTCAAGTTCGCCAAAGTCTTCCACCTTACCTTCGAACTCATTGCACTCTCCGCCAATGTCTACCGGAAAGTTATCGGCCGGGATGGATTTTAAAACATCTACACCGCTCTCCCCGCTGCTGAGACGCTCCCAGAGAGTTTCAACGGAATTTCCAAGAGGACTGATAGCCCCCATTCCTGTGATGACAACGCGACGATTTTGATGAGCCATTTTCTGTCTATTTACCAATTTCAAGCAGCCGAGATTTCGCTCAGTTTGGGCGTAGTTCTGGGGCGTATTTTAGGTCAATTCTGCCCACCGTCGAGACCGGCGAAGGCATTTCTGATCGGGGAACGCTGATTCCACGAAGACCTAGCGATTCGTTAACGTCTGCATCCGGGAGCGTCCGGCGGAACGGGGAAGGCTTGCGCCATTGCTGGGGCCGCGATACTCGATCATTAATAATGCATCGGAACGACCAGTTCTTTTCTGTGCTGTCCCCAATCCCAGAGAGCGAAGTGGACCAAATCCGGTACCGGATTCCGGCTGGGGATCGGCAACAACGCCGCTGCTGACCAATAACACTTGGTCGGCGGGCCAGCGAAAACGCTCGTGCAGTCGCCAGCTGATTACTTTGGGTACGTTCAAATCAACATTGTTGACGGTATTGTTAGCACCGCCAACAGGCACCCTGACCGGCGTCAATGATTCCACCTGGTCAACGTCGCATTTGATGGCGATTTCGACAGACTGGTTATCGAGTGACATCAGCGGACTGAGCCCGACGGTATAGCCTTCATTGATGGTCGTCATCAGTGGTTCGTATCCGGGAAACTGTCCTGGCATCCAGCGAATGGATCTGACGAAGGGAACTGGTTTTGTCTTTTCTAAAACAAATGACTGTCCGTCATGGGTGTTGACCGTGCCTCCGCTATGCTCTTTGAAGTCGGTTCGATTTTTGAGTTGATTAAACAGGATCGCTGCATTTTCTTTGGAAACCAGCCAAGCCTCAACGCCTGGCGATTTCACATCGACGGTCTGCAACAACCGATAGGCAGCCGCACGCCAGTTGGGATTGCCAACGGTTACCAGATTGATGTTGAAGCTTTGAAGTTGTCCTCGTGTACGCACGAATCGGTCGACAATATTCTTTACCTCGGACTGAATTTCTGGCGTGTGATAGACGATCAATCTCGACTTAGTCGCGTGCAAAATCCCCAATGGCTGGTTGAACCACATCTCGGTTCCCGTCTCGCGTAGCACCCAGTCCAAAAGAGCTTGTTGGGGATTGCTAACCGACGTGACTTTTGAAGTGTACGAAGAAATATCGTACTCACGCCAGACTTGCCCCGCAGCGTTGGGCAGAGAATTCATCGACCTTGAGATCGCCGCGCCAGCGACAGGTTTGGTTTTCTGCCGTTGGTCTGGTCGAGCAGCCGAAGCGGCATTGGCGGTTCGGATATTGGCGGTTCGGATATTTAGAGCAGGAGTTTGGTTTGCTGGAACATCGGCGCGAGCGGAACCAGCGTCTTGAGCACGACCTTGCGCGGGCTGCCAACCTTGAACCTCGGCTTGTTGCTGCTGCGATTGCTTGGCCGCAGCCGGATTGATCTCCGTAAAGGAAGCTCGCCATGGACTGCGCTGCTGCCGTCCGTTCGAACCGTCACTCTGATAGCCTTGAGCAGTCAAACTAGAGAAACTGACGCAAAAGAAGACCAGTCCCGCCAAGAGACCAACCGAAGTTAACCAAGGGCGATCTAGGCAAGCAAAACATTTTGTATTCATGACGATCTCGACAAACGGGCAATTTTCCGCAGTATACGGAGAACCACCGTTGTTCGAAATATGAATCCAAGCGTGCTGTCTGGCCTAATTTGAGGGATAGCTGAGCACTAAACGGCCATTTTTCGGGGTCGAATCCTCTAAAGTTGAAACCGTACCATCAGGCCAGTGAATCTCAATAGAACGGGTCTTTTCTAGCAGAGACATCGCAATCGTTGGCTGGGCCGAGGATTGGGCTAGGTAGCTGCCACCGGCGGATATTTCAAAGGCCTGCCTCACGAACGCTTTATCGTCCTCATCCCCCAAGAGTACAATACGAGTACCGATACCGCTGGCATTCCCCGGAGTCCCGTTCACAACAACTTGCACTGCCGCCGACGCAGACTCGTTCTTCAGTAGCCGAAAAGGCTGATTGTTGACGGCAAATAGGGCATCTTGGTCTCCGTCGTTGTCCACATCAGCAAGCGCCAGACCATTCGCGTCGCCATCGATAACGACCCCACTTTGGTTAGGCCATGATACTTCAAACTGTTTGTCCTTGCTCCCCTTTAATAACCAGCCAAGACCACCATCCATGTATCCAGTCTCGGGTTGGGAGCCAAAAAAATTCGTCGCCATGAGGATATCCTGAAATCCGTCACCGTCGAAATCGGACACACAGACGCCATAGCCGGGGCTGATCTGAGCCAATTTCGGCAGTGGCTCCATCCGAAAACCAGATCCCTCTTCGTTCCACAACACAACGGAGTCAAGCACTCGTAGCTCACGAACAGGACGCGGGCTTTTCTCGACCTGATAAATATCGGAGATAGAAGCCAGCGAATAATCGTGGAACGTTTTGAATTTGTCTGCGATAAACGGCATGCAACGGGAACTACAACTACGACCTCTTACCGGATACTCAATTTCGCCCTCGTACTCAGCCTCGACGAGATCAAGTGTGCCGTTGTCATCGAAATCATCGTAGTAAAGGCGGTGGGGATGTTCTGGAGTGGCATGATACTTCGTGTTGCGTCCTTGGTTGGTCACCACGTAATCCATGTCTCCGTCAGCATCCAGATCAGCGGCGGTGATTCCGTGCCACCATCCGAGCTGTTCGCCAAGGCCAACCGAATCGGTGACGTTGACCAGCGTCCCTTCTTTGTTCTTGAAAACTACAATCGGTCCCCACTCAACGGCAATCAACAAATCCGGCCAACCGTCGGAATCAAAGTCAGACCAGACGGCTGAATTGACCAAGCCAACATCTTCTGCACCACCGGACTGGACTTCGGTAGCGATACCGAACACACCGTTATCGTTAATCAACAAATAACTCTTGGGAGTCAACGGATACTTGCCCGGTACACTGCGAGAACCGATAAACAAATCGAGATCGCCATCACGATCAAAGTCGACCGACGCCACGCTGTGACTGCTGCTGAAGAATTCGGGAAGTGCCATATCAGTGACATCTTCGAATTTCTCGTTGCCGAGGTTTCGATAGAGACGATCCTGATATTCCGCAGCGCCTTCCTCGAATTCATTGCTGCCGCTGGTCACATAGAGATCGGTTTTGCCGTCTCCATCGGCGTCAAAAAACAGACAGCTCATATCTTCGCACCCTGAATCGATCTTCCACGGGCCATCAAGCGGCTCAAATTTCCCACCGTGATTGATCAGCATTTCACCCGCTTGACCGGCGGCACCACCGCAATACACATCGACAAACCCATCGCCGTTGATGTCACCACAAGCAATACTTCCACCGAGTCGCGACAACTGAAAGGGCAGTAGTGGTTCGCGTTCAAAGTCGTCGTGTTGTGACTCTTGATGAGTAAACCCCAACGCCATTGACTTGTCGAGATTGGCAAACGTTGGCTTCGGCGTTATAGGCAACTTCTCGGAGTCTCGATCCTTAGACTCAACGACTCGATATAAACCGTTCGGAGCTAGGCCTGCGAACGTCTGGAGAGTGCCATCAGGCCAAGTAATTTTAGCCTGATCGACAGTAGTGCTTTGGGCCAACCCAAAATGTAGGTACATGGGGTCACACCCTAGGTATCCACGTGACGGCTGCAAGTCTTTCCTCTGATAATTCCCGTCTTGCCAGACTTCAACGCGTGTTCCGACCCCGAAGTAGTTGTTTTCCCGACATCTAAATTCGAAACAAACGCTGTTCTGGTCAACGGTATTGTTTTCATAGACGAGCGTTGGTTTGTAGTAGTTGTTCACAACACAATCTAAATCACCATCGTTGTCCAAGTCAGCAAAAGCAGCTGCGTGACTTACCCCTGTGTGATCCAAACCCCATTTT
>CALKXO010000257.1 GCA_938003615.1 uncultured Pirellulaceae bacterium
TTCCTTGAGTTTTGAGTTGAATTGTTGTGTTAATACTTAATTCAACGCGCCAACCCAACGGTTGGTTCAAAACTTCAAGGAATTTTTTTGTTATTAGACTCGTTTTTTAAAACCTCAGACAGGTTTAACGACAGACACTAAGCTAAGACGTTAATGAAAAATAATCCTGCGCCACCGAGCAATGGAGGTTGCCGGTCAAACAATGGATTCACGAACTCTACGAACGTACGTCACAGAAAGAGCGCCAGCAATCGCCATAAGGCATGGCCAAATCTCCCATTCCATTCGCCTCAACGCGACCAAATTCAAGTTAACCATGACGCTTCGGTCGATGTGACCGAAGCGAGTTAATATTGGACGGTGGAACAGAAATTGATTGAATTTCTCAAATGTCTTTTCAAGTTTTGAGTTGTCGATATCGGCAAGACCAAATTGGGTTGTTCCCAATTCAGCAGGAAATGGTAAAATCGCTTTTTACTGAATTTTGAACAACGAGCAATTTCAATGGCAAAGAAAAATGAATTAACTTTTGCCGGACTGTGCTCAGGATGCGGCGGTTTTGACTTGGGATTCGAAGCAGCCGGCTTCAAATCGCGAGTTGCAATTGACAATGATCCCATTGCGGTGCAAACGTATAATCGCAATCTCGAAGGAGACGCTACTCAGCTCGATCTCGCGGCTCAAGAGATTCGTCTTCCGAAAGTCGATGTGATCCTAGCGGGACCACCATGCCAAGGGTTTTCTACACTCGGAAAACGGCAAAGAGAGGATCCACGCAACGCCTTATTCAATAAGGTTGTTGAAATTGCGGCTCAAGCTAAGCCTAAAGTGATTGTAATTGAAAACGTTACTGGGGTTGCCTCTGGAAATCTGTCAGACTTTTTCGACAACGCATGCGATGCCTTAAAAGCTTCAGGCTACTTCGTTCATTCGTTCAAGATTCGCTCAGATCAATTTGGTCTGCCGCAAGTCCGTAAAAGGATGATTCTTCTTGCGTCCCAAGTAGAATCCAACGGCCTTACACTACCTACGTTTCGATCAAGAAGTCTGGGGGAAGTACTTGCGCACCCGTGCAAAGAAAATCACGAACCAAGAGTTCTTAAACGCGGTACTGATCAGTTTCAAATTGCAAAGAAAATCAATCCGAATCAAAAACTATCCAATGTAAGAGGTGGTGAACGTGCCGTACCAACCTGGGAGATTCCCGAAGTTTTTGGGAAGGTTACGACAAGGCAAATCGAGACTCTGATTCTCATTCGACAGATACGTCGCCAGATTCGACGTCGAGATCATGGCGATGCCGATCCAGTTTCCATTGTTGACATTCGTGCCAGAACAAAATTTGATCCGAAATCGGATCTGCAGAAACTTGTCGAATTGGGATATCTAAAAATCGTAAACAATCGTTTCGACTTTACTCACGCCTTCAATGGGAAATTTCGACGACTGAGCAATGAACATACATCGCCCGCGGTAGATACCCGATTTGGACAGCCAAGATATTTTCTTCATCCAACTGAGAATCGAGGGCTTTCTGTACGTGAAGCAGCGAGAATCCAAGGTTTCCCAGACGAGTTCGTCTTCGAAGGCAACTTAACTCAGCAATATAGACAGGCGGGCAATGCGGTTTCGCCGGTTATTGGAGAGTGGCTTGCTACTGAGATAAAGGAAAAACTATTGTGACCGTTGACGAGTTAGTCAGTGAGTGGGCGCAATCTTCCGGCGAGATCGACAAGATTCGTTTCAATCAATCACTCCTTAGATTTCTAGGCGAATGGCTCTATTGCGAGTATCAGCCTTATCCGGAAAAAGCGGATTTCTGGGAGCGTTTGTACGTTTGGCTGGATCAGTTGCCAGCTAGTCCTCAGAGGGGAGATCACCAGCAAGCGATGTTTAACTTCGTTATTCATCTGCTTTTTGCTGGCGAAAAAGATTTGACTTCGATGTATCGTGCTGCCTATGACGGTCCAATTCGACGATGGCTGATCGACCAAGCGAATTTGAATTTGGAAACACCCAGCTTTGACACTGAGTTTGAAAACGCTCGACGCAAAACGTGGTTCGGTAGTCTTGCCGGAATGGACGTCAACACGTTTTGCAGAGTAAATAGAATTTTTGGACAGAGCTACAGACCGGAATTCAGATTTATCAACGAATTCTGCGATGCAGACGCGTTGCGAGTATGGCTTGATAGCGAAAGTCTTGACCGAATTGTGGTCGTTGAAGATATGGTGGGAACCGGGCAACAATTCCTGGAGACCATTGCTGTTCTGACTCGATTGGGCAAGGAAACGCTCTTTGTACCATTATTCATTCCGCCTGACGGCAACGAGCGAATCGGAAATGAGCTTGCGAAACCCGAAAACAAACACATCGCGTACCACCCAATCCTTGTCTTGCCCAGAGAAAGTGTCATTCGAAGTCAAGAACAACCAGACGACAGTAAAGATGTCATCGCATTTAGGGAGATAATAGAACTTTACGGACGTGGGATATTTGGGTTCGGTGGAGACTACGGAACCCTAGCGCTCAGCTATTTGAACTGCCCCGACAATGTTCCAAGGATTATCTGGAATCCTTTCGAAACCGCACTTTTTCCAAGAGCATCTAGGGAAGGTTGAAATGAAAAACCTAAGAAACCCATTTACCACGCTTTACGTCACAGAGCGTATGGACGAGTCAAAGTTTCCATCGCTCTTTAGTACGACTATGGTTCCTCTCGTTACACCACTATTTGAGCAAGGCAATGTCGTTGTTAAGGGAACGCAAGGATCTGGGAAATCAATGCTCCTCGCGTTGCTTAAAACAAGTGTACGTGTGGCTTATGCAAAATCAGAAAACCACGATTATCCTGTCGAAGACAGCGAACTCAATCAGTTTATTGCTGCTGGCATAAACCTCGCAACCAACCAAGCTCTGAGAACAGTTGATCGTTGGAAAAAAGGGGCAGAGGACAACTCTTTGCTTTCGCATAGCTTTGTTGACTATGTCAACTCTTGGATTCTGAAAGACCTTTTGGAGTCTCTTGATTTGCTTACACGTTCTCCAGAATTACTTTGGAATCCTTGTGAACTAGGCGGCACGAAAAAAGATTTGGACAAAGCCGTTGCCTCGTTCGATTCGTTCAAGATAGTTAGCGCGTATTTGGAGGGCGAGCCAACGCTCCAATCTGTGCTTTCGTCTTTAACCAAAAGGATAGATACCTACCTTGGCTTTTTTAATGGCCGGCCGAAAGAACTACCAAAAGAAATTTACGATAGCCAAACACTTACGCTAGGACAACCAATTGCTGATGCTGTGGCGTTGCTGCAAGACAATGGAGCGATATCAAAAAACACTCGTGTTCTTATTTCGATTGACCAATTTGAACAACTTCTAGAGCTTGAAGAGAGCCTGCCAGATCGCCCTTACAAATTTATTAGAGAGACAATTGATCTCGCAATGCATAGGCGAGAACCAGCGATTAGTTTTCGAATTGGTACCAGACCTTATGCGTGGGATGACTCTTCTGGGGAGTCACTCAGGGATTTCCATCGAATCAATCTTGATGAAATGCTTCAAAAAACAGAGCACGGAAATAGGATGATTTTTTCAACTTTGGCAAACGATGTATTTGAACGTAGACTTAAGCTTTTTGGTTATGACTTTCTTTGTCAATCAAACGACGCGATTTCTGATGTCTTGGGATCCTATTCATTGCCAACCGAACGTGTTGCAAAAATTGGCAGAAAAATAGATTGGCCCAAACAAATCAAGACACCGAAAAGTCTTACGGAGGAACAAGGAAAAGAAGTCCGCAGAATCGCTGAGACTGATCCCTTGGACGCCAAACTTGCAGTCGCTTGGTTTCTACAAGAACAAAAGGAAATTAAAGGTTCTAGTTTTGGAGGTGAAGTATCGGAATTGCCTTGGAACCTTGATGAAAAAAAGTGGTGGAAGAAGGAACGCAATTGGATTGCAATGTTGCAACTTGCTGCCGATAGCCGCCAACGGATCGTTTTGCACGGCAAGAAGGATATTATTGATTTGTCAGGCGCGAACATTCTGGTTTTCACGAGTATTTGTCAGTTCATTTGGAATTGCTGGATCAAAGACTTAGTCGCAAAAAACAAAGAGCCCGCATCTGAAACACCAATTGGCTGGACTCTTCAGAACGATGGGATTAACCAAGCGAGTCGCGAATGGCGAAATAAGGTGCGCGATGAGGGGCTCTTGGGAACCGACTTAGCAGCGTTTATTGACCAGATGGCTAATTGGCTTCGCAAAGGAATGCTGGATGACGAAAAAATGTCGTATCCAGGCGGGAATGGGATTTCTTTGGCCGACCAAGATTTAAGGAATTATCCAAAAGCTGAGGCGATGTTGGATGAGGGTAGTGGACGTGGTTTTTTGATTCAACGAAAACACACTCCCAAAACTGCATCTCGCGGAGAGTCAACGAAATGGTATCCACATCCAATCCTTGCACCGTATTACAGGCTTACGATTACACAAACGAAGGAACCAAGATACCTAAAATCGCTCCAATTGAATGAATGGTTAAAGAAAGCAGGGATTGTCGCGTCAAATCAACAACAGCAATTGCCGGGCATGTCAGGCCAATCGGAGAGTGGTGAGAATGATTGATTCGTATCGCCCATCTGGTCCGCTTAATTGGATTCTTGAAAAACTACCTTCTGCTGGCAAATTCGATGTGGTTGGAGCGAGTGCATCGGAACAGCGCGCAAACGCAGTTCCTGAATTGTTGTTTGGGTGTGACAAACTGGGGAACACTTCGCTCTTGGCTATTAATGACCAACCAAGTGCCGATTTGGAAACTTCACTGAAGTTGCGGAAAAATAATTTTGATGCACTGAAGTTGAGAATCCCTGAATTAGCAGATCCATTGGAAATGGATCTTTTTTCTAGCCTTGACGAACTCGACGAAGTCTTCGATCAATTGAGCCAAAAAATTGGAGAGAATGTAGTCCTGGATATTTCGGCGTTACCCAAACGTTTCTTTTTTTATCTAATCCGACGATTAGATGAATTGGATTCTGTTCAAAACTTGCTTGTGACTTACTCCCGTCCTGAAAGCTACGGAACGCCTCTGCACAAAAACCCTGCTGGTTGGGATTCACTTCCCAGCTATGGTGTGAGTAAAACGCACAAAGAAAAGCCAATGCTTGTTGTTGCAGTGGGATATAACCATCTCAAGTTATTGGAGTTGATTCAGGACCGCGAACCGCGACGAGTTCGGTTGTTGATGCCATTCCCTTCGATGCCAAACGGTTTTCGTCTTAATTGGGATTTCGTTCGCAATATCCGAGAGCAATTCGGAGAACAGCACGGAGGCGAGGCGCCTTTTAAACCACACCATATTCGACGAGTAGATCCTAACGGTGCTTCGCTTGCATTTGACCACCTAGTTGGGCAGACCGCAAATCACACCGGCGAAATCATTCTCGCCCCTTTTGGACCGAAACCAATTTCACTTGCGATGGCATTATTCGCGTTGTCGGCGGAACATGATGGCCGCGCGGTATCAGTTGGCTATACGCAACCCACTTCGTACAACCCGAACTATTCACGCGGAATCAAACTTGACTCGCAGGGGAATCCTGTAGTGCATTCGTTTGTGGTGAAACTGGCAGGAAAAAATCTCTATCGTTCGGCTTAGTGGTCTCATGCGTCATCTCGCACCGGTCCGACACACCGATTTCGCGTAACTCTTGAGCAATTCGTTGGATGATTGGCGTTCTTTGGCTGGCAGTTGTAGGTAGGCTAAGTGTATTGGCCAGATCCAATTTTGCACTTTTCGAATTCCGAGGAACTTCGCAAAACTGTTTCGAACTCAACGATGAACGCGCGTGTCATTTTGCGATTGAAACACCACCACCTGCTTGCGTCTCAAACGGCACCACTTCCGCCTATCTTCACAGGGTTTCAGGGATTGGTACTGTTTGCGTTACTTCTCTTCTGATGCCGCCCCGGTTTGCGCTTTGGTACTGTTTGAACTTTTTCTGGATCAATTCCCAATGAACAGGGCTTGGTCGATGACAAGCACCGACGGGGGTAGCCGGCTTCGCTGGGCAAAAAAAAAGAACTGCCAATCTCTTGGCAGTTCTCTGAATCATTCTTTGGCAGTGCAGTCTTCGACTAAAACATAAGAAGACGCTGAACTATTTCCGCCCGCTACCAGCCTTTGGCGCACTACCAGCTTTCGAAGCGCTGCCGCCTTGAGCTCCAGCTTTCGAAGCGCTGCCGCCTCCACCGCCAGCTTTCAACTCGCCACAATCGGCGATGACGATGTCGACCATTGTCTTTCCGCCGCGCGAGCCCTGTTTTTCAACACCGCGAATGATCTCTTGCCCTTCAACGATCTTGCCAAAAACCACGTGCTTGCCGTCAAGCCAAGCCGTTACTGCGGTGGTGATGAAAAATTGAGAACCGTTGGTGTTAGGCCCAGCATTCGCCATCGACAGTAACATCGGTTCGGTGTGCTTCAGGACAAAATTCTCGTCCTTGAATTTTTCCCCGTAGATGCTTTCGCCACCTCGTCCGTTGCCTTGAGTGAAGTCACCGCCCTGGCACATGAATCCAGGAATCACGCGATGAAATTTGCTACCTTTGTAGTGCAATGGCTTACCACTTTTTCCCATGCCCTTTTCACCGGTGCACAACGCGCGGAAGTTTTCGGCGGTCTCCGGAACGACGTCCCCGAAGAGTCCAATCTTGACGCGCCCTGCAGGCTGTCCGCCAATTTCGAGATCGAAGTAAACGGTGTGAGTGACGTTAGCCGTGCTGACGTCTTGGGCAACGGCCGGAGACGGTGACGTTGCGCAACCAGATGCCAACGCAATGACAGCCAAACCAAAAACATATTTTAACATTCTCAAGCACTCCTCAAATTGAGTAAAAATCAATGCGGCCCGAATCGTTAATCTAGGACAGGCTCAACTGCCTGCCGATCAGCTCACATTGGATCGTTGTGTTCATTCGGAAGGTTCGATCCAAAATTGGATTCAAACTATGTATTTGATAAAAGGTACCGATTTTGACGTTTTTTGACACGGCGAAATCGGCCTTCCTTCATCTATTTTTCCATATCGAAGGTCATTGATAGCGTCCGTCTAATGAAAAAGAGGCCAAAAGGCACGTTTCCAAGCCGCTCCTATACGTCGGGAGTAGGCAATGGTTCACCACAATCACAGCAAACGTTGGCTTCGGTTCCATGAAATCCATGCCGTTGCCAACGCGTTTGGATTCAAACAAATCGGGCACTCTTTACCGGTGAGTTAGGCCACGCTTGCTGACGAGTGCCGCTGTCGCGGGGAAATGTGCCAAGCACGTCAAGAAACGAAGCAGTAAGTTCTGGCGGAGCTTCTTCTCCCTCGGCAATTTCTGCGCTCGAAGTGATCTCCACCGCAGCAATTTCCTTGGCAATCAATTCAGACGCTCGGTCATCGGCTTCCGTTTGCACGGGCTCGGTCGAATCTTCATTGACTCGCCTTCCTACCTCATCTTCATTGATTCGCCTTTCTGCCTCCCATGGCGCGACAATCGTTTGATGCTGAAGAGTGACCACATCCGGAGCAATTGGCAAGCCAAAGGTCCATTGAAGCGCGTGAGAAAAAAGCAACTGGTTGGATCGATGAACACTCAGCGGCTCCAGATCTAATTCGAGTTCCCCGAAGTCATACCCGACAATGATGCTTGGTTTTTCACTCCCATCTTCCACCGGCCATTGCTCCAACGGCAGATCAAACACGAGACTGGCCGCTGCAGCGACGATCTGCGAATTTCGGCCGGGCAGGGCGAAGATACACAGCGGCTTCATTCTGTTGTGCTGCACAATCATCTTCAACGACTCCAAGCCGATTCGAATGTTTTGATATGTGTCTTGCAGGTACGCAAACCGACCGCGCATTGGCTCCGGGTATCCATAAGGAGACAGCATCGTCAATATTCCACCGGTCGTCACGTAGTTCCATCCGCGCAAATCATTCTCATCCAGTTCACAAACGCCGCCAACCTTTTGGGCTCGAGCCAAAAAGTCGTAGATTCGTTGGGCCATGATCTCATGATCATCGTCCTCCGCCAGTTTCGGAAGCGTCGAAGCGAACTCAACGGCCGACGCGACGTCGCCGGACATGAGACAGTTGAACGCCATCAAGTACGCGAACAGAAATTGCTTTCCGGTAAGTTTAGGGTATCGCCTGAGAACTTCGACGGCCGAGTGGCAATCATTAAACCCCTCTAACGCACAAACCAGTTCCGAGACGATCTGAGGTTCAGCAGGGGCCAGTTTGTCGGCGCGAGCCAAGACGCCGGCAGCGATTCCGAACTGCGATTCCTCGTACAGTCCAAATCCGAGGTCGTAGAGTCCTTGTACGTCATTAGGATTCTGGGCGACAAAGCGCACTCGATTGGTAAAGTCATCGTCGCCGAATTGTTCGGTGATGCGCGTAAACAAGGCAAAAGCGTCGGCGAACACCTTGGATTTTCCAGTCGGAATGTCGCTGCCGAATTCGATACAGTGACGAAAGTTTCGAAACGCGACATCGTTCTCGCCAGCTCCCAATGCCGCAAGCGTTTCTGATTTAATTTGTTCGTAGTTCGGCGTTTCAGACATCGTGTTCAGAAGTATCCCGGGAAGTTTGATTGACGCTGCAAACCAATTTTGCAGGACTTCACAAGCTTACCATAGATCTTCTTGCTCAACGACTTCGAAGCGCTGCACTCACTAGGCTGATCGCAGCGATGGAGGCCGTCTCCGTCCGAAGAGGACGCGAGCCTAAATGAGCCAGAACGAAATTGTTTTGCCGACACACATCGCGCTCTTCTGCGCTCCAACCGCGTTCCGAACCGACAGCGAGGACGACAGAATTCACAGGCTGCGCTTTGTCGAGGGCCTCCAACAAACCGCTGCTGGCTTCGTAATTGTCCATACAGACTCTCGTCTCGGTCGCAATCGTGGATTCGATGGCGTCTTTCAATGAGATACCGAATTGCACGTCAGGAAATTGAGTCGTAAATGCTTGCTCGACTCCTGCACGGACCAAATTTTCCCACTCACCTGTCGTCCACAGTTTAGAAGTCGCGTATGACGCCTCAGCGCGATCGGTGGTGGTGAAGTAAATGCTCCGCACACCCAAACTGGTCGCTTCCTGTAAAATTTTTCTGCACGTCTGCGGCCGGGAAAGCCCCACGATCAAATCAATCGGCAGGAGGGATTCCGGTTCCTTTCCCCAGACAAATTCGAAGACCACTTCATCAGCGCTAACTGTCTGCAAAATCGCCTTGCCGCGCGGACCATTGACAAGCCCCACATCGGTTGAGTCGCCGGGCTGCCTGCGCAACACATCCAAGACATGCCTCACACGAACGTCATCACGACGCAACGAAGAACCAACCTCGTGTTTTTCGAACAGTATAATATTCACGTGAACCTAGCAATTTTCCAACGGACCAAGGAGACTCAATCGCATACCTGTTCAGGTGCAAACGATTTCTGTTGTGTGATTAAAAGTCATCGTCAACAATGTTCATAGGCAGGAAGACTGGATTCATTTCTTTTCTTGATGAGAACGGGCTAATGGTTAGTGAAGAACCAGAAGCAGAAATCGCCCAACCAACTCGCCATCGGATGATGGTTTCGGACCCATTTGCCGCCACGAATTACAAGAAACGGTCGGCTGACTTGGAACTAACCACCAACGATGACCGTTCCGCTGAAATCGCTCCGATTAAACCTAATAGCTGGAGGCGAAAAATCACCCAGTCGCTTTCTCCGTGGAAGATCAAGGTTGACAACAAAACAGTCGTAGTCCAGAGGATGACATCCGTCATTTCAAAACTTCTTACGAATTTCCATGCGGATGCCAGAGATGTCGTCGTCATTTCGCAAGAAGCCCATCATGCCATCGGCGCGGAAAATGACGGAATTGGATAGGGGCAACTGGTATCTGAAACCAACACCGTACTGATCACCGGCGGCGTTGCGTGTCGCGGCATCGCCCATCACGCCCAACATCGAAGTCTCCACCACCAACTGCTGGCTGAATCGATCACCGCCAGAAAGAACTTCCACGCCTAATGACATGCCAAACGTATCGTTGGCGGTAGCGTCCAGCGTTGGATACCCGGTAAGGTTGTCCGATTCAAACAAGATACCAGTATTCCGCAGGACACCGCCGGCAATACCTGCTCGCGCGGCCGACTGAGGCCGATCGAAACCGGCGAAGAAGTTGAAGTAGGGCACGACATTGGAGGGGAATCCGGTGATCAAGCTGTTTTCCGACAGCAGCAACACGCCGTCCGCGGTATTGCCAACCACCGAACTATTCTGACCCGCGTTAACAATCACGCGCGTCGAATTGGAGACAAATCTTCCGTAGCGGCGAGTGTATCCCACGCCAATGTTGTGATAGCTCCGGTCAGCAAATGTGCGATCATCCAAAAAGGCATAGTCGATCTCGAAATAGCCGTTGAGCATTTCCAGAAAACTAGCGATTCCCATGATGCGGGCCGCGCTGTCATCGCCCTGAAACGCAGGACTGTCCACTTTGTCGTACCCAGCAAAAAACGTGATGTCCATGTTGCTGATATTGAAGCGCGGACTGTTTTTGGCTGGCAGCGTGGCCGCGACTCCCAGAATCGCATCTTCAAACCAGACGCCGTTTTGGAAAACTAGCGGAATGATGCCAGCAGTAAACGGGAGATCGAACGGCAACGTCTTGTTCGTGGCACCGCCGACAAGCGCACCAAGGTCGCCTTCAAAGTAACCAAATGCTGGATTTGCACTGCCTTCAAAGATCATTTCATCGTCGTCCAACAGACGCCGCGTATTGCGACCGCCGCTGCTTAACGGTTGCACGAACGCATGAAAACGCTCCGTGCCAGTCAGCTTCAGATCAAAGTCTAGGTTTAATTGTGTCGCGATCTGCGAAGTCGAATTTCCATTTTGGCGATTGGACGCGTACGCCGTTCGGTGATCACCAAAGATCAAAAACTGGGGCGTGACATTGTTGTGGAAACCGAGCACCGACGACCCCGGACTTAACTGGCCCAATTGATACCAGGGCCTGCCAAGTTCAACCAAGGGACGCTGATTCGCGTTGAGCGTCTTGCCTTGGTAGACATTCATTTGAGAATGCGGCTCATAGGGCAACATTGGATTGGTCGCATCAGGTGAAAAGTCACCCGCTAGTGGCTCAATCAAATGAGCATACTGATCCGTTTGCGGTTTATCCTCGATATAGTGGGCCCCCAACTCGGGCTGCGCCGCCAGCGTGAACTCATCTTTGCTACCGGCCTTCTTACCGGTGGCAGACTTTGGCGAGCTACCCTTTTTAGCAGCCACCACAACCTTCTTCTTTTTCTTCTTGTCCGCAGGTAGCTTAGGTAATCGGGCCACTTCCGCAACCGGCTTCTCTTCGGGCAACGACTCTCCAAGCTGCGGCTGATCGTCGATGGTCTGATCGTCGATAGGTTCAACGTCGATAGGTTCAACATCGACAGGTTCAACATCGACAGGAATTTTCAAAGTGGTACCTGCCTCATTCGGTCCAGAGAGATCGACTTGCGCGATAACTAGCTGTACGCCACCGTTTTCTTGTGGGTGTTCCCAAGGCGAATAAGGCGAAGCCGCTTTTTCCAAAGTTGACGCGGGCCGGAAAAACCGATCTGGCTTCGGCAACCGGTTGATGAACCCCAATTCGGCGATTGCTGGTAAGGTGGTTGCCGATTGTATTGCCTTAGTCTGATCGCCACTTGCAGGCGCCGGGAGATTCTTGAAGCGGAAGCCGTTCTGAGGCGCCGATTTTTGTCGAACTTGGCCCTCGGAATTGGAACCCTCCTGCCCCTCCACTGCGTTCGATGAAGCTTGGCTTGCTAGGTATTTTTTATCAGCCGTTGCCGTAGGAATCTCAGCCGGGACATGCGTTTTAATTTTGTCTAAATGCGGTAACGGCGAGAACTGTACCGCCGACCGATCACTGACTGCGAACGCTTCGTTTTCCTTGGGTTGAAGATCGCGGCAAGGCTCACGACCAACAGTTGGAGGCAACAGCTTGAATTCGATTTTCTCGTTCTCGTCAGGCAGAGGCGGAACGGGCGACAGCTTTAATGAAGGGGTACTGACCAATCGTGATTCTGGACGAAAAGAGCTGGCTTCCCAAGCCTCTGCTGCGTAAGCGCTTTCCGCTTGGACGTCTCGGCTCGGCTGCATTATTTCTGAAGAGGTCTGCCAGTTTTGCGCAACTCCCGCCACAAGCAACACCACAGCGACGGCGGCAGCGCCCCAAGCGAAGTTTCGAATTTTGGCGTTAGTGTTCACGAAAGTCTGTTTTGCAAATACTGAGTTTGAAAGTCGTTACTATCTGACTTCGAAAGTCACCGTATTGACGTGGAAGTCTGCAATCCACTCGTTCATCATGCGTTCCATCTCGGCAGTCGCATTACAAAAACGCATGAAGTAAATCGGTTCGGCGCGACTACGCATCCGAACACTCAATCGATAGGTGCCGGGTTGCGTCATCAGTTTCGCCGGAATGCTGAATTTTGCATTGCGTGAGGCTAAGGCCGGCAGCGAATGCCCCTCCATGCGAATCCCCGGCGGATGATTCAGTACCGTAACGGGTTGCGGGGCAGGGCGAATAAACGGTAGCTGATCCACGTCAAAATTAACCGGCAAGTACATCTCGCGATCGGTACCTTTCACATTCTGCGTCAGAAATTTCGTTTGCAGATTGAACAACTGGTTGTCAAACGGCAGCAAACGATTGAGAACATCTAACGAGTGATTGTCTGCTAGGTCGCCATTGGAATCGACATGACCGCTCTCCCACAGACGATTTCCCGATGGACCAATCAACACCACGTTCATCCACAATTGTGGCTGAGCACCAAGAGAGCCGCTGGGCATGTTGTGCCCCGGATTGGTGTTGGTCAAGCAGTAGCGAAAATTAAGCGGTTCACCAGCAAGTGGCGGATCAGCGAAGAAGGGACCGTCCAGCTTTGAACCGTTCTCTAACAACTGACGTCGCAAGTCCTTTTTATATTTCAACTTCTTCATGTTGTCTTCGACAACTTCCCGTGCCTCGACACGCGTGTCGGCGTCTTGCCATGCCGGCGGGAACCAAGCTTGTATCAATCCGTCGGCGAGATCATCCTCGAATTTTTCCTTGCCCCAGTCGCTACGCCAATCAAACTCAAGCCACTGATTGAAGGTCCATTTGTCGGCATCTGTGTTTTGAGGAAATATGCCAGGATGAGCAATCGAATATCCGGGACCGTAGAAAGTATGGTTAGAGTGCTTACGCTCAGCATTGACCACTTTGCCTCCAACGACTGCGGCCGGTCCAAACGAGTATCCTGCGTCCACCCCCGGAACAACCCCCATGTGGCAGTCCTGACAAGAAACGCCTTCACGGCACGCGGGCGATGCACGGTACTGATCCCAAACTACTTCCAACTTGATTCCCGGTTTGACAGCCACTTGATGGCAAGACATGCAAAACGTTGATTCAGACAGCTCTTCAAATTGAATACTGCGGCGATGCATTTTTTGTCCCGTCGATTTGTCATGCCGATCAATTTTAACTTTGTACTTGTCTTTGTACTTCGCGACCGTTGCTACTCCGCCACCATCGCTCCCCCCATAGACCGGGTCATAGATATCGCCCGGCTCGATTCTGCGTTCTCCATCAGATTTTGTGTACGGCGTTTTGACGCGATGGCAAGCAACACAGGTCACGCCTTCGCGGAAGACTTTTGGCCCGTCCCAAATCGCTTGGTCGCGTCTCAGGCCCATGGTGGTTGCTACCGGCGCATGACATCGCAAGCAAAAATATCCAATGGTGCCCGAAGTAAGCTTGTTGATCTTGTTTTCAAAGACATGAAACATCGGAGAGATCGAGGCATAGGCATGGCTCGAACCAGCCCACTCCTCAAAAATCTGCTCGTGACACACTTTGCAATCGCGCGCTGACGGAAATGAATCACGCGAATAAAGTTCCAGATGGGGATCTATATCCGAGTCTTTGTCAGCTGAATCTGATTTCTTGTTCGAATCACCTTCACTTTTTTCTTTTGTCGCACTTGAATTCCAAGATGCCTGCGTTGCTTTTGCGTGGGGGTTGTATCGCTCAATCTCAGCCGCGCTCAACATGTTGGGAGCGCCGTCGGGCGCTGTCGTGGCAATCTGCGTTCCCCATTGCTGCTCTGACCATCGGCTGTCATGAACTTCCGCATGTTGTAGGGAAGATTGAGCATTCGGCACATTCGGCACATTCGGCACACCAAGCCCACCAAGCCCACTCGGCGCGTCTGCAGTGTCTGCCGCGTAGCGACGCGATTCACGAATAAGCGCTTCAATGTCCGTCGTGCAAGCCGGCGGCAGACTTTTAAGAGTCGCCTGATCTTCGGGAGAAAGTTGCGATGTCAACGACGCCTTGCCCGGCGGATCGGCTTGTGCCGCTTGAGCTTTACTTAGGTAACCTGCGGCGTTGATCGTTTGTGTTTGTGAATCGGCCTGCGGCGTGGCTTGAACTGTCGAAGAGGCACGCATTGGCGTGGTTGCTAGCGTTGGTAGAGCAGCCTGTGGTTGGGCGCGCTCATTGAATAGAGGATATCTGGCGGGTCCATCTTGAAACGCAACTTGCTGAATCATTGACTCTTGGGCATCTGGAACAGCAGGCTGATCAAAGCTTGGCACTGCGGTTCGGCGCAGTTGGCGAAGTTGGCGCCCAAAGCTGGTTCCCATAGCGTTTCTCTCTGGCAACGCATCGCCAACCGGGGCAACGGCTGACGGCTGCGGAAGGGCAACCGAAGACGTCGAAACCCAAGTTTCGGAATTAAATTGTTGAATCAGGGCCAAAGTACATGTAATTGCAAAAAAGCAAGCGGCAGTACCAAGGGCCTTTTGGGGGGAAACAGGCATGGCAAAAAAGTCGGGATAACCGGCAAAGTTTACGTATGTTTTCACACTATCGGAACCTACAGCGGGATGCTTTACAATTTCAGCTAAAGTTTTCAATCCGCTAGTACTTAAGAATCAGAGCCAGCCAGCGCGTTGTCGGGTGGCTAGACCGACAACTATGAATTAACCCGTCACCAAGGCATGATTCTTGCAAAACATTCTTCGCTGTTCTTCCTGTTTTGCCGAGATTGAATTCCCAAAAAAGACCTTCCTCTGTTTGATTGACAAGTTCTCAATCAAGTCA
>CALKXO010000258.1 GCA_938003615.1 uncultured Pirellulaceae bacterium
CTGTCATCGCGGTTCCAAGCCATGCCTGTTTTGGCTCCGATCCAATCGGTGATTCCATGACGCGCCGTTGCTTTTCCCGTCATGATGCTCGCGCGCGATGGGCTGCACACTCGGCACGCCGCGTAGCCTTGGTTGAATCGCATACCGCTGGCGGCGAGCGCATCGATGTTCGGGCTTTCGTAAAACTGACTGCCCGCATAGCCCAAGTCCTGCGAGCCAAGGTCGTCAACAAGCACAAACAGAAAGTTAGGGCGCTCTGCTTGAGACACTGACGCAAATGGCAGAATCGCAAAACAAACCAACGTGAGAAGTCTTGCAAAATTTGGTGAAGGTGATTTGTTCATTGGCTATCAAAACCTGTTGCGAGTTGTGTGTTGTTGTAGTGTGATATTGTGCTGGACGTGCCGGCCCCGACTCGGGAACTATCCTACATAGCCACTTTGGGCGGCGAGGCTTTCTTGTCGTGTTTTGTGGCCTTTTTCTTCTCTTCCCACATACGGGATGATCGGACGAGCCGCCTCGTCTTCGGTCTTCCGAAAGACGTACCGCTCCCGTTGAGAGCGCACTTGCTTCCACTCTTCCAAGTTGCGAGTTGGATACCAAGCCGGCCAGCCAGTGACTTTGAAATCGTACTTCTCGGCGTTTACCTTAGCCCATTCTCCGGCAGTCGTCATCGGGTTTTCTTTTGGATAGGTGCTTGCGGCGCGGAACAGTTCCGAGACCCCTTGGTCTTGAATTACCGTCTCCCGCCAATTGACGAACTCCGAAAGAAGCTCTTTTTTCGTGGAAGCGAATTTTGTATCGTCGGCAAGATTCTTTAGCTCATGAGCATCGTTTTTAAGATCGAACAATTGTCCATCTTGTCCCGTGCCGAAAAAATGTACTTGCGGTTCTTTACTTCATCAACGTTTTCATTCAATTTCTCTTTGTCGCTCGATTTGCGGTTTGGTGTCTGAATGGCCACTGAAAAAATTGTCCTTTGTAATCGGGGTTAGTGTGGCATCAGTGGCCGTTGTTCCTGACCTTCAATGACGGGGTAAAGCGCGTCCATCTCTTCGAGGCTTGTTATCATCGCTGCCATCAGACGACCGACTTCTTTAGGTTTGTCTTGGGATAAGTTGTTAGATTCCGAAGGATCGTTACGTAGATTATACAGCGCGTACCTGCCTGATTCTTTGCCCGATTCTGGAAAGTAGCGATAGATGACTTTCCAATCTCCGTCACGGTAGGTGGTGAAGTAGTTGCTCGTGTGATCATGAGGGAAATGAGATAGAAAAACGGCGTGTTCTTCCTCTGGCTCTTTGCCACATAAAAGGTGCTTTAAGTCACGGCCATCAACAACATGATCGTGCGGGATTTTTGCACCTGCAATCGCAGCAATGGTTGGGAAGACGTCGTAGCAAATTCCAATATGAGTCTGAATGTCTCCGGGGTTGATTGGCGTTTGTTCTTGCAATGCATGGCCCGACAACGGTTTGCCCCAAGCAACGATAAACGGAACGCGTGTCCCGCCCTCCCACAGTGACCCTTTTTTGCCTCGCAGCGGGGCGGAAGAAGCAATCTCATTTCCGCTGCCAGCGGGGCATGCAGACCCGTTATCGCTCATGAAGATGATCAGCGTGTTTTCGGCAATGCCTTTGGCGTCGAGATGGTCCATGAGATCACCGAGCGATTTGTCCATTCCTTGAACCAGCGTCGCAAACGCTTTGTTTCGTTTGTCTTTGTGGGATCCGGCGTAATTGTCACAAAAACGAGGATCAGATTGAAACGGGGAATGAACCGCATAATGTGACATGTAGAGATAGAAGGGTTGTTCAGAGGAGAGTGATTTGTCGATCTCGGCTTTGGCTTCGATCGTAAGTGCTTCGGTCAGAAAGGTGTTGGTCTTGTGGTATTTTTCCAATCCCGGGACTCCGCGCTGCTCGCGCTTTGGGTTCAAGTTTCCGTATCCGTCTTCGCCAAAATAGCTACCGGGTCGCCCGTAGGCGCAGCCCGCAACATTGACATCGAAACCAAGGGCCGTGGGGTTCTCCCCTTGGTGGCCCGGCGGTGCGAAATGAGCTTTCCCGATGTGGATGGTTCGATAACCCGCCTCACGCATCAATGCGGGTAAAGTCACATCGGTGGAACGAAGCCCTTCCCAATTCCATGCTGCAGGACCGTGTTCTCCCGTATTCTTCTCTTTAGGACTGATGAACTGAGTGGTCCGATGCCGCGCCGCATTTTGGCCCGTCATAATCGATGTGCGCGTTGGTGAACAAACGGTGTGCGCATAGAAATTACTGAAGCGCACACCCCGAGCGGCAAGTCGTTCCATGTTGGGCGTGCGATACCAAGAGTTAAGCGCTTGATGTACGGGATTACCCTCACCGTCAGTGAACATTGGCACCGAAGTATCCATCAGCCCCATGTCGTCGACGAGGAATAGGATGAAGTTAGGTTTTTGCGCTTCGGCCGATGAGTTCGAAAACAAAGCTAACAGAAGGAAGAGCAACGTGTATTTCATGGGCGGGAATGCGGGAGGAATGCGCGGGACAGGACAGAATTGGGAGGTCGGGGCGTAAACAAGTGATCAGCGCACCTTCGATACTGGTGGCAGTGAAACATCGTTTTGGGTACGCCAGTCAACCAGCGCCTTCAGTAGAGCTTGAGTTTGTTCAGGGGGCGATTGCGCGAGATTGTGTTCCTCACGCGGATCATTCTTTAAGTCGTACAATTCTAGTTTTCCATCAGCAAGGAATTGAATCAGTTTCATGTTGTCCTTGCGGATTACCGAGCAGGCTCCATTTCTGTAGCAGCTGGCCAAGTGCCAAAACAATGGGCGCGTCTGCAATGGGGCGGGCTCATCCTGAAAAAGCCCAGTGATCGAATTGCCGTCTAGTACGCCGTTATACTCAATTCCGGCGACGTCCATGAATGTTGGGAACAAGTCGAGTCCGGTCTGCGTGCGTTTCGCGTCGATTTTTCCCGGCCAGTTAATACAAGTTGGGACGCGGATACCGCTTTCGTAGATAAAGCCCTTCTTACCTCGAAGGGTGTCGTTGCGACCGACGTTTTGCCCATTATCCGATGTGAAAACAATCATCGTATTTTCACGCAAGTTGTTGTCGTCCAAGAATTTCACAATTCGTCCGACGTTGTTATCCAACGTCTGCATTGCCGAGTTCGTCCACCAAGATAAAGACGATGTTCGGTTTGGCATCACCGCTAGTTTCACCAACCGCATCGGCACTGCCTCCTATGACTAGGGCGCTGATCGCAAGAGTGAACGGTAGCAACCCTGTGAGCGCGAGTTTCAAAAAGTCGTTGTTCATTTAAGTTACGGTCTCGGTGAATTGAGTTCGCATTTAAGAACTTGGTTGAAATGCTCGGATTTCTTTGGGTGCTTTGCGGCCAGTTCAATTCGTTCTTTGTTGTCGTCTAGCATATTGTACAGTTGAAAGCCGCTCTTTTCATTTCTGCCTTGTCGTATGCTTCGACGAGTCTAAATCCCTGACGCGTGATCAGGGCGTCGCTGCCCATTCGTTTGTTGCGATTATAGGTGACAATATGTTCATGTTGTTTTATTTGCGGCTTGCCAGGTAGCGTCGGTAAGTTAAGCAATCAGATCTTCGATCACTCGGGCGGGGAGTACACCTGTCAATTTTTGGTCGAGTCCTTGGAATGGAACAGATAGTTTTTGTGGGTCGAACCCGAGCAATCGTAACATCGTTGCGTGAAAGTCTCGTAGGTGGACCGGATTCTCGGCAGCCGTATAGCCAACTGAATCCGTCTCACCGTAGCTGAACCCACGCTTCACTCCTCCACCTGCCATCCAAGTGGTGAACGCGGACGGGCTATGGTCTCGGCCGACAAACTTCATCTCCTTGCCGCCTCGGTTTTCACGCATCGGTGTGCGGCCGAACTCTCCGCTCCAAACGACAAGCGTATCGTCGAGCATTCCCTGTTGCTTTAGGTCCTTCAGCAATGCTGCGATCGGCTGGTCGACGGACTTGCATTTGTTTTTGAATCCGTCATTCAATGCTTCGTTTTTGTTGGTGCCGTGCGAATCCCAACCCCAGTCGAACAATTGAATGTAACGAACGCCCTGTTGAGCGAGTCGCCGCGCGAGCAAACAGTTATTCGCAAAAGATTCTTTACCGGGTTCGGCCCCATACATTTCGACAATATGTTTGGGTTCCTTGGTGATGTCCATCACTTCGGGCACTGCAGTTTGCATTCGAAACGCCATCTCGTACTGAGAGATACGCGTCAACGTTTCTGGATCGCCAAACTCGTCGTAGGAGCGTCGGTTGAGTTCACCGATTGCTTCGAGCATTGCCCGTCGATCATCGCGCGATGTGTCTTTCGGATTGGCGATATTAAGAATCGGACTACCTTTGGCCCGGCATTGAACACCTTGGTAGACCGACGGCAACATTCCAGCACTCCAAAGTGCTTTTCCAACGCGCGGTTGTCGGCCGCCCGAGAGCAGTACCATATAGCCCGGCAAGTTTTCGTTCGCGCTTCCGAGCCCCCAAGTGACCCACGAGCCAATCGACGGGTAACCCATACGCGATTGCCCGGTGTGGACCATCAGTTGAGCCGGTCCGTGATTGAACTGGTCCGTCTGCATCGTTTTGATGAAGCACACGTCGTCAACGTGCTCAGAGAATTTCGGCAGGCGATCCGAAACCCACATGCCACTTTTGCCGTGTTGTTTGAAAGGGTATTGTGGCCCCAGCATTTTCGGCGTCCCTTGAATAAACGCAAAACGCTTGCCCTCGAGAAATTCCTGCGGGCAATTCTTGCCATCTAGTTTGACAAGATCGGGTTTGTAGTCGAACAACTCAAGTTGGCTTGGAGCGCCAATCATGTGCAGAAAGATCACGCGCTTCGCCGTTGCAGGAAGCGGCGGGTCAACAGCGCTCAGTGGATTGTCTCCAGTCCGTTTCTTCGATGGAGCATCGTTGGCGAGTGCTTGCTGTTGGCTTGCCAGCCAGATTGCACCGAGACCCGTTGCACTTCCCTGTAGGAAATGACGTCGGGTTGTTTGGCGCAATCGACCAATTTCAAGTTCAGCTTTTAATTTGTCATGGTTCATGATGGTTACTTTGTGAGAACCTCGTCTAGATTTAGTAGCACAGTGGCCACTTGTTTCATACCCAATTCGACGTTTTCGCTCCCGTGACGTTCGAACAGCTTCACTAATTGATCCACCTCTTCTTGATCGGGTGTTCGATAAGTTGCCATTACGAATCCACTTTTAATTTGCTCCACCGGTTCTTCACTCGAATCCATCATGCGCTGCGCTAATGCCGCCGCACACTCTGATAGGCATTGGTCGTTGAGCATCATCAGCGACTGCAGTGGCGTGTTGGATTGGAGACGCCGCGGAGTACAAAACTCGCGTGAGGGGGCATCGAATGCCGCAAACATAGGGTAGGGGATGCTCCGTTTGGTATACGTGTAAATCGAACGGCGATAACGATCTTCTTCCCCCACTTGAGCCACCTCCCATTTGTCTTTCGCTGCGAAGGGCTTCCAAACACCTTCGGGAATTGTTGGACGTACTGGAGGCCCAAACTGCTTTTTGCTCAGCAGACCAGAAATGGCTAACGCTTGATCACGAACCATCTCAGCAGACAGACGCCCCCGTGGCCCGCGCGCTAGCAACCGATTGGCGGGGTCTCGTTCGAGTAATTCCGGAGTCGATTTAGAGCTTTGCCGATACGTGCTGGAGAGAACCATTTCTCGAAGTAGAGATTTGACGCTCCAGTTGAGCTCGGTTTGAAATCGAACGGCCAAGAAATCCAATAACTCGGGATGGGTTGGTGCTTCTCCAGAAGAGCCAAAATCTTCTTCGGTTCTAACGATCCCCGCGCCAAAGAGTCGAGCCCAAAAACGGTTTACCGCCACACGCGCTGTTAGAGGGTTCTCCGAGCTGACCAACCACAGGGCGAGGTCCAATCGATTGGGCTCCTTGCCGACGAGCAATGGCGGGAATGATGCTGGAGTATCCGGTTCGACAAGCTTGTCTTTTGTAAGGAAGTTTCCTCGCGCGAAGACGTGGGAAGGACGTCTGAACTTCTCTGGCCGTTCTTGAAGGATGGGTAACGGCGTCGATTTGATTTCCATACGCTTCTCTGAGAGCGTCGCGCGTTTGTTTCGTAAGTCCGTTACCGCGCTGCTACGACCCAAACTTATAATTTTCAGATCGTCAGAAACGGAAATGCTGCCTCGACGGGTAACCAATGAAAAAGCCGAAAGAAGATGAATTTGATGTTTCAGTGTCACTCTTAGTTTGGCATGCTCGGGAACTGCCAGCGGTTCCTTCAAAACGAAAGCAGCCGACCTCGGATAGTGGATTCTGCTATAGGCTGCGAACCCTCTGTTCGATTCAGGGTTTAGGCTCTCGTTAGGATCGAAAAAAGGTTCCAGTTCATCGACCATCACGCGAGCGAGTTCGATTTTCTGCGGCTCCTTATCACCGGGGACGGTTAGTGAAGCTTCAAAGTGAGAAACGCAAAATCCCCACTCGGAATCGATAACGGCTTTGGCAGGATCCAGCGGCAACGCGTCAAGGCGAATGGCGGTCAGTTGCTCAAGGCTCTTGGGCAGTTTCGATTCGATGGTGATCGCAGTGTCTTGGCTGATTGTTCCGGTGGTGTAGAACTCTTCTCTGTCATTATTTTTTTCGATCTCTAGCTTCGTCGCGTTGTTGGAAGACACAGATGTTCCATGCAAGGGTTGCCACAGGCTTGCATCTGCAAGCAAAGTGTTTTCTGGTTCCCAGATCTTTTGATTCAGATCCGAAATGTCGTCGTCCAGCCGTTTTGCTTTTTTGTAATCATTGGTGTCGAGAGGCACGTTGATCGTCGGCCATTCTTCATTGATGTCGCAGTCCGCCGTATTGTTGAAAAAGGCAGCGAACTTGTAGAACTCATCATGTTCAAACGGGCCGTACGGATGACTGTGACATTGCACACAACCAAACGTTACTCCCTGCCATGTTTGCCAAGTTGTACTAACGCGATCGAGAACGGCAGCAACGCGAAACTCTTCATCATCGGTGCCGCCTTCCTCATTCGATTGACTCAAGCGATGCGCCGCTGTCGCGATCAGGTCTTCCATCTTGGGTTCGGAAAGCAAATCCCCTGCGATCTGTTTGATCGTAAATTGGTCAAAGGGAAGATCCCGATTCAGCGCATCAATGACCCAGTCGCGATACTTCCACGCATTGCGTCGCCCATCCACGCCAAGCCCTTTCGAATCCGCGTACCGCACTTGGTCGAGCCAAACGCTGGCCCAGCGTTCGCCGAAACTGGGTGACTCCAACAGACGATCAACAGCGTTTGAGTACGCTTCGTTTGACCACGCTTCGTTTGACCACGCTTCGTTTGGGTGTGCGACCGCAGGCTGACTGTGTAGATCATTGATGAACTGATCGAAGTCAGCTTGGTTGGGCGGAAGCCCGGTCAAATCAAGGCTGACACGGCGTAGCCACCGGGCTGGTTTTTCTTTCGCCGATGGGCGCAGGCCTTTTTGTTCTAATGTTGCTAGGACAAAGTCGTCAATCGGTTGGTTACTCCAATCCTTTAGTACGACGTTTGGCGACGGGGGCGCGACGGGTTTTTCGTATGCCCAATGTTCTTGCCAGTGGGCTCCTTGGCGGATCCACTCGGCCAGCAGTTTGACATCTTCTTCAGAGAGCTTACTGCCATGCTCGGGCGGCGGCATAACAGATTCGGGATCGTCTGAGGTGACGCGCTCTATCAAGATTGAGTCTTCAGGATTTTCGGGCTCAACGATCCAGCCGTTGGGTGGCAGCACGGATTCACGATACACGAAGGAAATGTCAGCCGCTTGTTTGACCCCACCGTGGCAAGCCGTGCAGTGCTTGTTGAAGATAGGTCGGATCTGTCGGTTGAACTGAATCGATTTGCTATTCAGTGTTGGTTCGTCTGCCGATGCAAATGGACCGCTGGCAATCGAGACTGACGCGACGATCAAGCAAGATAGGAGGAATGGACGTGTATACATTTGTGATTGATTCAGCAGGACGCTCACCGAGAAATCGCTTGTGTTTGGTGTTTTGACATCAACCGCTACTAAAAAATGCGGTTGGTATGAACGCAAACAAAAGCAATTACAAATTATAAAGGCTTGGGGCCGCAACCCCAATCCTATTTTAGTAGCCTCAGATCAACGCAACCCAAAAAAAAGTTGCGGAACCAAGATAAGATGTACCCCCAGCAGGATTCGAACCTGCGACCTATTGATTAGAAGTCAATTGCTCTATCCAGCTGAGCTATGGGGGCAAAGGTCAACCTGCCTCAAAAATTTCGTTCGTTAGCAAATGACCAGTGGGGTATTTTAGTGGTTCGCGCTAAAGCTGGATACCCATTTTAATGGGTGCTTATTTCGCCCCGTATTGATAATCGTTGATGGTGTCGCTATCGATCGCTTTTTCCAGCCTGATTCTTATTTTGGGCTTCGTTAGGGACGTCCTCCAAAACGTATTGGCGAAAAGATGTTTCGTCATCGTCGTCCCAACCAATGAATCCGTAATGGGCAGAAAACCCCCAGTCTTCAGGCGATTTTAGGACCCCCAGAGGATCCGGACTGACATATCTCTTCTCTTTCCATGTCTTCTTTGGGAGGGGACCGTAACATGTTGGAATTTCAGCGGCTCGTCATTTTCGGGCGTCAGTTTCGTTCATCAGCCAAGAAAAAATTTCATCTATCGCACTTAATACGCGTTCTGCCGTGAAAATACGACCAAGAACGTTTTGAGGATAATTTTGATGTCCAACCAAATTGACCACTCGCGAATGTACTGGTGATCGAAGAAGACGCGCTTCTCCATCTTGTCCAGCGTTTCGGTCTCGCCGCGGCAGCCATTGACCTGAGCTAGACCTGTCATGCCGGGTTTGACTTTGTGCCGCAACATGTATCCGTCGATCTGGGTGCGGTAGAATTCGTTGTGCGCGTTGGCATGTGGACGAGGTCCTACCAGTGACATTCTACCGGCCAGCACATTGAAGATCTGTGGCAGTTCGTCCAGTGAACTCTTTCGCAAAAATCCGCCAATCGCGGTCAGGCGACTGTCATTTTTTTTCGCCTGAGTCACCTTCGCACCGTTTTCGCAAACTTTCATGCTGCGAAACTTCCAAACATCAATCTCGCGCCCGTCAAGTCCGTAACGCTTCTGTTTGAAGAGGATCGGTCCCTTGGAGGTTAGTTTCACGGCGGCGGCGATGATTGCCATTGGAATTGCGGCCACCAACAATGCGGCCGTTGCGATCCCAACATCCAAAACGCGCTTCATCATACCATCAACGCCAAACAGCGGATTTTCAAAAACGCTGACAACGGGAACACCTTCGATATCTGACCACCGTGAATTGAGTAACTGAAACACGAACAGATCGGGAACAATGTAAACCGATGCGGTCGTGTCAGCCAATTCTTGGATGACAGAACGAATTCGCGCTTCTGCTCGCATCGGCAGCGTGATGAAGACAACTTGAACCTTACCCGCTTTTGCCGCGGTGATGAGGTTTTCGATTATCCCTAATTGCTTTTCAACATCGTCGGGCAGTGTTGAAGTTCTTGCTTCAGGGCGATCATCGTAATAACCCAACAATTTTAAACCCAACGAGGGTGTTTTCCTAATGTTGCGGGCAAGTTGAATACCCAGCTCATTAACCCCAACAATCGCGAAAGACCGGACGTTGAATCCTTTTTCAATCATCACACGCGAGTACCAGCGATACATCACTCGTACTGAGAGCGCGAAAACGGGTGTCACGATTAACCAGATCCCCAACGCCGGCGCGGAAAGTTCGGTCGAATAGACTGTGAACAGTCCGAGTGCTTTGAGCAGTACGAGCGTCGTTGCCCACGACATCAATAGAGTCACAGATTCTCGAGTGAACGCGATGCCGTTCCATTTTCGGTAGACACCGAACAATTCGGCCAGCATATGGAAGACACCGATCGCTAACAGCGCGACAACAATGGTCGACTTGCTGTTGAACTCAGGTATCTGATTGACGATTAGCAGTAGACCTGTGCCTATCGCTAAAGCATCGGCTAATTTGAGCAAAGCTATTGAGAAATCTACGGTGGGACGGACTTGCGTCGGTGTTTGATTCATATCGAATTAGAGGAGTTTCGGCAACGGGTGGGAGTGTCCACGCAGCCTTGGTTTCGGCTTAGATGAGACCTATAAGAGTAGATTGCAGCCTTCCGATGTGAATCAGATTGCGCGAAATGTGCCAGAACAATCTGCAAAGCTGTGCGCGTTTTACCGGTTGTCCGTGTGAGGTCGATCGTGACGATCGACGCTTTTAGCAGTCAGAAGCAAAGAACATTCGCCAATCGTGTCCATCACCAGCGTGTACCGCCGGAGCTCGCGCGTAACTCTGGCAGGCGCGTCAGGAAAGAGCCCCGTGATTAGAAGGTATTACGCGACAAATTAGGTATCGCAAAGTGCCATGGCAAGCCGGACTGCTGAGTAGAGGCTGGCGGGATCAGCGATGCCTTGCCAAGCGATATCATTGGCCGTGCCGTGATCGACGCTGGTGCGGACCATGGGAAGGCCGAGCGTTACGTTCACGCCACTGTCAAAGTTAAATGCTTTGAAGGGGATCAGTCCCTGATCGTGGTACATGCAAATATAAACGTCGGTGGCGTCGCGTTTCTTGGGAAGGAAACCGGTGTCCGGTGGCAACGGTCCAGTAGTGACAATCCCACGTTCTTTGGCGGTTTGCATCGCAGGAACAATCAGTTTTTCTTCTTCTTGATTCCCAAAGAGCCCGTGTTCACCGGCGTGCGGGTTAAGCCCTAACACTGCAATCTCCGGCGTACGTTGCTCAATGCGTTTGATGGCGTCGTGCGAGAGTTCGATCACCTCGACGATCCGGTCTTGCGTCATTTCCTCTGGTACCGAGGTGTAGCCCGTGTGAGTCGTCACTAGCGAACAGCTGAAATCGGGCGAATACATCATCATGCAAAAACGTTCGCACTGGCAGCGGTCGGCGAACAGTTCAGTGTGTCCCGGGAAAGGAATGCCAGCCGCGTCCCAAGCTTCCTTATTGATTGGGCCTGTGACGACGGCATCGATGTAGCCTGCATGAGCGGCTGCAATGGCGGCTTCGATGAAATCAAAACTACCCTGCCCTGTGTTGGCGTCCATCTGTCCGGGTTCGACCGACGCAACATCGAGTGAACGGATATGCGCGATCGCCGGTCCGTCGATGCCCTCAAGACGTTCGAGAGATAGATGACCTATAGAGCCGGCCTCGATCCATTGAAAATCAGACTCGAGGCCAATGGCGGCGCCGACTTGCTCTAGCAGATCCCGATCGCCAAAAATGATCGGGCTGCAGGATGAGCAGATTTCTTTGTTGGCAAGAAGTCGGAGACACAGTTCGGGGCCGACGCCAGCGGGGTCGCCCATCGTGATTGCGATGCGTGGTTTGGACAAAGTTGTTTCTTACTGATTGGTTTTTCGATATAACGGCAGCAATCGGTGCCGCACTTCAAGAGACAACAGATTCATCGTTGTCACGTATAAGCGGCCACCATAAGTGCCCCAGCGATCAGGGACTGGTTCATAGGGATGCCAACTTCCCGCCTGATCGCCT
Source organism: uncultured Pirellulaceae bacterium (assembly GCA_938003615.1). GTDB lineage: Bacteria > Planctomycetota > Planctomycetia > Pirellulales > Pirellulaceae > Mariniblastus. Next base: position 11,634 of record CALKXO010000258.1, read on the forward strand.
TTTCTTTCTTGCGTGTTGATCAACATCGGCCGGAGTGTGCTGTTCCACTGATTCCATTGCTCGCCGCCGACATGTTTTAGCACCTGAGTCGCGTAGTACCAATAATAAGTGTCACGCGTTTTGCGGGTGGTCATGTTGGGCAACTGCTGCATCAAAAGATAGTTGGTCCCTTCCAGCAGGCGCGGATCATTTCTGTCCCAACCACTATAAATCCGCATCAATAGTCCCACCGAAGTCATCGAGGGCGATGGTTTGAGGCCCCGCACGCGCGAGACGCCCTGCGAGTTGACGGCGTAGGGATTGTAGCGAAAGGTTGATTGATTGTTCGGGTCAGCGGCAATATCCAGCCATTGAGTCAACCTCTGCTTCATTCCTTCATCAACCTGCAAGTCGGCCAGCTGAGCACTTTGAATCGCCATCATCATCCAGCCAGATACCGAGGTGTCAGTGGATTGCTTCTTCACCGAGGCAAAGTAGCGCCAACCCCCTTTTGTCGAGTGCTGAGTCTTTGCCAGATAGTCAATCGCTTTTTGTGCTGGCCCTTTGAGCGCGGGGTCCTGCGTCATGCCGTAGGCCTCGGTCAACGCCAATGTGGCAATGCCATGACTGTACATTCGACAAGCTTCATCGGATCGCTTGTCCGATTCCAAATACAACCCTCCATCTGCGGACTGGTGTTCTATTAGCCAGTCAATCGCCTGTTTTAACTGCCCCGCGTATCGGTATTCTCGATGGTTGTATCCGCCGCCCTGAAACGCTAACAGGACCAACCCTGTCGCCGCGGTGTCACTGTTGAGCTGACGTTTGGACATTGGGTGGCCTGGATCAAATCCTGCAAGCGCCCAACTGCCATCGGGTTTCTGGTGACGCGCAAGAAACTCTAGCCCTAAGTGGATTGCCGCTTCGGTCGAGGGTTCGGAGATCGCTTTGACGGCTGACGGATTGCGTTGGCGAAATGCCTCTTTGGCAAGTACTACATCTGGTGAGACCGCCAACATGCCGCCAAAGTCGCGGCGCTCGAACCGTTGTTCAATAGTCGGCTGAATCTGCAGGCTGGTTTGGGAAGACGGACGTGCATCTGACCCAGTTCGCAGATCCGGGCGTGTGCTCAGCCCCGCTGGCCCTGTATCGGCTTCCACGTCCAGTCTGAAATCAGCCGGTTGGACTTGGCGGTCAACCCCTACATTCTCGAGTACCGCCATCTCTTCTAACGAGCCGTTTGCTGACTCGTCGGCAATCGTGTCGGTTGCCGATTCGCCGGATGGAGAAGGTTGATTGATGCGGCTGCTGATGTTGGGGACAACTTGAGAAGTCGCCTCATCAGCCGCAGGAAGTGCTGGAATCAAATCGGCCAGTTGATCACTCTCACTCTCACTTGGCTTGGCTCTCTCGCTTGGCTTTGATTTGCCCGGTTCGATCAGCGGCAATGAAGCGGCGGCTGTCATCATTAATCGTGTTGCAGCGGTCCCAAGTGCAGACGAAGGTGCGACTGTCCTTCTGGCGATTTTGCCCATCAATGAATCAGATAATGCATCGGCGTCGCCCGTCTCGGCCTCGTCAATCCCACGCCGCTTGTTGGAGGAATCAGTGAAAACAGGTTCCGCTCGGCTATCGGCGAACAACGCTTGAGAGACCGTTGTCTTACGATTCCCAGCGGCCAGTTTTTCCAGTTCCTCCTCCAACAACTCTTCGATCAATTTTGAAATTGGATCGCCAGCGAGCATGCGGTCGCTACGTTGATCACTAAAGAGCCTAGCAAATGGATTTTCTCCGCTGTCGGATTTCGCGCCCTTGGTGATGGCCGACACAAAGTCCATGGTTTCCGATGAATCGCCGCCACGATGAGTCGCCATTTTCGCCAGTTCATTTGGACGCAGCTCATCGGAACGAGTGGGTTGGGAAGTCATCGAGGCCGACGAAGCCGTTTCAATCGTCACCTCGGCCATTAGCGACGGTAAAACGTCTGCCGTTTCAGAAGAACGCTTGGTCAATTCCGTTTTGATAGGTCCGATTTCTGGCATGCCGCCTCCGGAACGCCGTTTGGAGGTTTGGTCAATCACAACTTTTGTCAGTCCAAGATCTGCCGATGCCTCTCCTTTGGCTGCCGCGATCCTATCACGATTGATGGCCAATGCAGAATCAACTCGAGCAGCCGCCGATTCTAGTGATTGTTCTTCCGTCTTTCGTGCCCCCGATAGCTTGGCAGATTTTCTGGTGTCCGCGCGGAGGCTGCTGATGGGGCGCGAGGAACGCGCAAGCGTCCGCGCCCGTTTGGATTTTCGGCTGGTCGCCATCAAAGTTTCTAGATTCGGCAGGTTGAATGCGCGTTCTCGTTTGGCTGAATCAGAGGCGCGCGGTGCCGGTGTGGCGATGCCGCCGGTGGCGTTGGAGACATTGTTAGATACACCGACTCCCGAAGTACCTTTTGTGCTGCGCGTCAGCGCGGTAGGTTTCGGATTGAGCGTTGTCGCATTTGATTTTGCTCCAGGCCGTCGAGATGGCGAGTCCTTGGCTTTGACGGTGACGTCAATTAAGCTTGGGCTGGTGGAGCGTCTAGGTTTGACGGGAGTTGCCTCTGGGCTAGAGATCGTCGGAGTCAGAACTTTTGTTTTCTTGCGGGTGGATCGTGCCAGTTCCGATGTGGGGCTGCGTTTTTGGTTGGCCGATGCGATGGGCGCAATACTGGTGATGTCGGATTTTTGCGGCCGGCGCGTTATCTTTCCGGCGGCAGCTGATAGCTCCGATTGACGAGCGTTTGGCTGTTTGGCCGTTTGCGAAGTGGCCATTTGTTTGGAGCTAGTTGGCAAGGGCACGATATTTCGTTGCCGCTTTTTAATGGCGGTGGAGCGTTGCGCTGCCGCCGTCTGATCTACCTGTTTCGCAAGGGCGGTGGATGTCTTGATGGAAGTCGTTTTTTGCCGCACTTGTCGATCGGGATTTGCTTGGCCCGTCGTTGGAGCGGAATCTGGAGCGGAAGCGATGGGCGCTGCCGCAGATTCAGTTGGCTTACGTTTAACAGACGCATTAAGAGAGGCAGTCAGTTGCTGCACAGGCTGCGCGGGCGCAGTGGGTTGATTGGTGGCCTTTGCAACAGGTTCCTTTTGCCCTGTTGCCACCGAAGCGGTGGACGGCTCAACCTTTGGCGTGACAGACGCGCGTCTGCGTTGGGCCGGTTCGGTCTGGGAGTCCGTATTGATCACCGACCGCTTCAACTCCGACATGGATTTGGAAAAACGCGGGATCGATTTTCGCGTGCGTTTCTGTCGGACCAACTGTGGCTGAGGGGTGGGCGTGACCTCGATCGTGGGCAGTGTTTGCGGTTTCACGTCTGTTTGTGGCGTGTCTTTTTTCTCGATCCTGATATCGGGTTCAGGAACTGGCTGGGAAACCACTTTTTGCCATGGAAAAGGATTGGAGCGGCGGGTGATTTCGATCGACCGACTGCGGCGCTGAACGACCTTCTGTACCGGCAAGGGGTCGGCCCCATGGAAGATGCTGATCGCGGACGTGAAGATCAGGATCGCCAAGTGAACCGATAACGATGTCAGCGCGGCCAGTTGCAAGGATCTTTTGAGTTTGGAGTCGTCCATTTGCAGGAGCGCAAAATGAGCTGCCGCAGCAAGCGCTGGCAATAGCAACAACATCGTCCACATCCATGCGCCGTCCAACAAAGTGGCGACTGCACCAACAGCCAAGGCGCAGGAAATTGCCAGCGCAACCACTACCGGCCAGACCTGTTCGTCAAACGGCTGGTCCTCGTAGTGGTTAAGTCTTTCGATAGCACGTCGAATTCTCATGCGGTTCCATCGGTACCGTAATTAGGGATCGTCCATGGTGGCGGTGTATTCAAAAATACCGACTTTCTTGCAAATGCTCATCGCCGTCGCGACCGATTCCCAATTTGACTTGCGGTCGCCGCGAATAACCACAGTCTGCGTTAGCGGATTGTTGGCTTGGGCGCGGCGGAGCATTTGTTCCACCTGTTCGGCTTGTCGAAAAGCTCCATCGATAAAGAACCGTCCTGCGCTGTCAATGTTGATCACCAGTTCACTCGGTTCGATCGTCGCCGGTAGCGCCTCACTCACACTGGGCAAATTTAGGTCCAACTCGCGTTCTTCCTCGGAAAAACGTGACGACACCAAAAAGAAGATCAGCAAGAGAAACACCACGTCGATTAACGGCGTGACACTCAGCGATCCAATGGCCGAAGAACGTTTTATTTGAACAGGCATGGGTCAGTTTGACTTTGGTTTGAAAAACTTTTCCGGAGCTGGAACAGCCAGTGATCCTGCTGGCCCAGAAGGCGTATTTGAATTTTCCATCGCTCCATTGGCGGGTTGAGCCCGATTGCTGCCGGTTGCCGAAGGCATCTCGGTCTCGGTTTCTTTTGGCTGTAAGCCTCCAACGGTGAATCGGACTTGCCCTTCATATTTTTCAAGTTGAGGTAGCAAGTGGTACGCCATTTCTTCGATCTCGTTGATCAATTGCACAATTCGGGTTTCGTAGAAGTGCGAAAGGATGGCGGCGGGAATCGCAATCAACAGTCCTGTCATGGTCGTCACTAGCGCCGTGTAAATTCCTTGAGCCAGTGCCTCGGCGCGGTTTTGGCCAACGACAAGTTGCGTCGTATCGTAGAACGCTTGAGTGATGCCCCACACTGTTCCCAATAGTCCGATCAAGGGCGCGATTGCTGCAGCCAATGTCAGCCAAGATGTCATCCGGGACAACCGGGTCGCCTCACGTTGTGCGGCTTCGGAGACGGCGTTCTCCATTTCCGATTGAGGTCGACCGACTTTCATCAGCATGGTGCGAAGAACGTAGGTCGCCGAAGAAGGATTGATTTGGCAAAGTTGATAGACACGACGCGGATCGAGTCCGCCTTTCTGGGCACTCAGCATGGAGATCTGATCGACCAGTTCTGGCGGAAAGATTTTTTCTCGCCGCAGCGCCAAAAATCGTTCCACGCCGATGGTGACCACTAGGATCGACAAAACCAACAACGGCAACATGAACCAACCGCCGCGCGTCAGTAAAGTCAGAAAGTTGATGCCAGGGCGTCGCTGGGAAGTTTCGACTTCGATTGCTCCGTTGGGCTGCGCTTGCAGGGCGGTTGCATTAACGATTCCGGTTGAGGTCGACAGCCACTGATTCTCGGCAGGCGCAGCGGCGCAGGTGTCAATCGACAGCCACGTGAAGGCAATTGCCAATAGCAATAGCAATAGCAATAGCAAAGGCAACCATTGCCGCAATGATGGCGATGGTGAGCGAAACAGAATTAGCGAAGCGCGAATCATACAGAGGCTTTTTTCGAACAGAAGTTTGTTCCGATAGTGGGAAAGAAAAGGTGGTGAGGGGCGCGAAGTGTTTTATTTTAGTTGCCGGAGAGAGTTGTTTGGATTGTTTTCAATTCTTTTGAGTGTTTCTAGTTGTTTTCTTGCGTCTTTGACAAGACTTTGATTCGGATAGTTTTTAACCAGATACGTGAAATGCTGGATTGCATCCTTGACCAACTGTGGTTTCATTCTTTCGGACGCCTCGGAGATGCGAACGTAACTGCAGCGGGCCGCTTCATACACCGCATAAGCCTGCAACGAACGAATCTCCGGCGGCGACTCGGTGCCACCGTGCCCATAAAAGACAAGCTTGAATTCGTCGATGGCCTCGTCGAATTGCTTTTGTTTGAACAACAAGTCGCCTTTCATCAGACGGGCGCGGGCACCTGTTTTTCCAGTGTTGGCTGCAGCTCGTTGCCACGCATCGATCGCGCCGTCTTCCTGATTCAGTCCCATTCTCGCCTGACCGATTTCAAACCACGCTTCGTGCTGCGTTGCTTCGTCGGCTTCGATCGTGGTCAGTGGCGTGGCGAAATCAATTGCCTGTTGCCACTGCTCCTGCTGGTTCGCACTTTTGGCACCGTTGATCATCGTCAACCACTTCAGCCGATCGGGTGTGCTTTTGGATTGCAGCACGATCGGTTTTGCAACTATGTATGCTTCGAGTGCCTTGGCGTAGTTTTCATTTTCGAACCACGATTGAGCCAGCATGAAGCGCCCGTCGACAGCGAGGCTCCCTTCAGGGAATCGCGCGGTCTGTTTGTCAAACACCTCGGCGGACTGTTCAAAACGGTTCTGTTTGTAGCTTGACCAAGCAAGTTTATAGAGGGCTTTCTCCATCAATTCGTTGGATACGTTTGGACCGTCAATCACGTTGTTATAGAAGGTCGCCGCATCGTCGTATTTTTTCTGATCGTAGAATGCTGTGGCAACTTTGAAGTGCGCTTCAGCCGCTAAAGGACTTGCTGGAAACGTATCGGCCAAATCCCGGAACTGCGCAGTTGCGTCATCAAGTCGATTGAGCGACTCCAGCGTCCAAGCTAATTCATAGCGCGTCCGGTCGGCCAGACGATTCTCATTCGGCAGATTGAGTAAGCTGCGGAAAACTTTTTCTGCTTCCTCCCAGTTTTCATTTTCGACGTAGGCCAACCCCAGTTCAAAGAGGCTGCTGTTTTTTGTATCGCCCTCAGGGGCAGTTTCGAGGAATTGCTTGAGTGCTTCAATCGCCTCACCGGCCTTACCCAACTTTCGATGTGCGACGCTTCGCGCCATGCGGGCCTGAGAAGCCATTTGATGGTCAGGGAATCGCTCAATAAGTGAGTTGAAAGATTTTTCAGCCTCGTCAGCTCGATCTGTTCTCAGCAGCGCCCAACCCTGCCCCAACAACGACGCTGGAACGAATTCTGATTTCGGGAATTTATTTAGTAACAGCTGATACTGGCTTAACGCGTCTTCAAGTTCATTGTCGTCGTAGAGCGTCTCGCCGATTCGGAAAACAGATTCTGCGACTGCCGGTGACTGCGGGAATTGGCTGGTGATTTTGGCGACTGTCAGACGGGCTTCGTCGATCGAGTCAGTCGCCAGCTGACAACGTAGAAATGCCAATAGCGTTTCGTCCGCGCGTTCCCATTGCTGAACTGAATCGATCGAGTTCTGCAGGGAGACCATTGCGTCTGCATATTTGTTCTGTTGGTACTGACTTGCACCAATCCAGTGTCGCGCTTCTGAAGCGCGTTTTGGCAGCTTGATCGAATCTAACCGTGCGGTCAGCCACGCTTCGGTTTCAGGATACTTCTTCTGAAGATAGAGTGCCCATCCAGTCCTCAATGTCCAATGAGATTGTCGCTTGCTTTTTGGAAAATTCTCGGCCAGCGTGCGAAAGGTTTTCTCTCCAGCGGCATAGTCCTCTTTTACCAGTTGGGCATCTCCCAATATGTCCTGCACATCCATTGCTAAAGGATGAGCTGAGTGGTTTTTCATGAACCGCTTTGCTGTTTCAATGGACTTGTCCGTTTCGAAAGACTCCCACCATGCTGCGGTCGCGTTGAATAGCGCTTCAGGTGCAGCACGGTCTTGAGGGAACTTGTCTGCGATTGCAAGAAACCGCTCTGCGGCCTTGGGTTTCATTTTTGGCGTGGCGTAGGCCGCTTCCGCATTTTCCATCAACAGGGCGACGTGCAGTGGAGCTTCGGCTGACTTTTCGATCCAAGCCTCTGTCAGCGCGTTTGCTTTTTCTGGCACGCCGCTGCTGCGGTAGGCGTTGGAAAGTAAAATGACCGCTTCGAGACCGAAACCCGAATCGCCACGGGTCAGAGGTTCTAGTGTCTTTATCGCGACGGGATATTTTTTGGCCCGTATCCACTCGCGTCCAGCCATCACCATCGCCTGATTGGCATTGGGCGAATCTTTATCCGTCGCTGCTTGTTCAAATAGTTTGGCCGCGCGCGAAAATTCCTCTAGTTCTCCCGCAACCATTGCTTGGCGGAAACAGGCGTCCGCGTAAAACGCTGAATTCGGATTGTCCGAAATTCGACGAAGACGTTGGTCAGCTTTCTTCAATAGTTCAACCGCTTGCACCGATTCTTGCCGACCTCGCGCGGCGGCAGCAAGAAGCATATTTAGTTTGGCGATCTGAAGATTGATGTCATCGATCGCTTCCGCGTCATCAGTCGGTACGGATCTAAGATACTGTTCAAAAGCCGACAACGCCCGATCGAATTTCCCTGTTTGTTGGTAAGCGCTTGCGAGATCGTATTGAGCAACCTCTTTGAATTTTGCGTTGTCAAAGGTGTCGAGGCCTTCAAACGCCGCGACCGCTTCGTCATATCGCCCAAGTTTGTAGAAAGCCTGTCCCTGAAAATATAGGGCTTGATCGGCATCAGGGTAGTCAGGATATTCCTTAACGATTTTGCCCAGTGTTCGGGTGGCTGTTGTGAGAAACATACCGCCTTGGGTTTGCTCCTGTTCTGTCTTCGAAAGCGCCAGTTGGTCGCCATGTTTCATTTGAGAGAATCCGAGAAACAGCAGCGACTTAGGAACGTTAAGCGACTTGTCGCCGGCCTCTATTGCCGCGCGGATTGGTGCAATCGCCTCGGCATATTTATTTTGTTGGAACAAGCAGATACCAAGGTTCAATTTCGCAGTTGCAATTTTGGACCAATTGGGGTGCTGCTTGACCAAACTCTCCCATTGTTTCTGAGCGAATTTGAAATCATCGTTGTTCTGCGCATTGCTGGCGCTGGTTGCAATTTTTTCGGCGGACGCGTTGCCGGCTGTTTCATCGGCTTGCGGCCGCGCAATGAACGCGGCATCGGCCGGTAAAATGACAGAAGCTGATACGATGAAGGCTGCGACCATCACAGTCGTCTGCCAAGCAGAAGCAGTTCGATTGAAGCGCGGAACGTTTGACATTTTTGATGGAGTGATTCGTGTTCTCTGATTTGTGTTCTCAAAACGGCGAAGTTACCAGTCTTCAGTCTATACATCCCCATGCCAGCGGGCCAGAAAATACGCATTGCCAACGGCGCAAAGCGGTTTTTTACCTCTAGATAGCTTTGTCAGTTTTTGCGGGCCTTCAGCTTTCCTTGCTTGACAATCCAGAGTGAGTTTTCCCCTAAATCGCAGGGATATATGACACCGGCGACTCTGCCGGGTGGGCAGTTTGTTTGTTCTGGGGGTGTATGGTTTGGCAATTTGGCTTGCCAGAGTGCGCAGGGGTTACTTGAGTTTTTGCTGGCGATTTTTGGAAGAGAAGTCTTGGGTGAGTTCGCGGTCGGGCACTCGATCGTCGACGGTAAGTGGCTATTGGTTGCTGGACGTGAGAGATCGTATTGCTGCGGAAAAAGTTTCTGAGACACCTGATCGACGCGCTCGAATATCGATACGTGAGTCGTCTTTGATTTCTTCGAAGCTTTGCCTTTTTAGACCGCCGATTAATCCATTTTCAAACGCGAACCAATCGCTGAACCCCGGCAGAACGATACGCGGGTCGAGCCAATTGATCGGCTCGGGCGTTAATTCGTAAGTCTGCCGAGTGATGCCGTTGGCACAGTTATTGAGAAACGTGTGATAGAACTCTGGATTTGATTCCAAATGCTTTATCCGATCAACGAAGCCCAGAAACAACTTTTACACTTGTTGCGGAGTGGCGTTGAGAGGGTACAGCCAAACCCGATCCTTAGGCCGATGAACGGTCCGCACTCCGATTAAGTCACGCTCATCGCCGATCACATGAGTTACCTCATAATTTCGGTAGACACCTTTGAGAGGGCCGTAAAACTCTCCTTTTTCTCGTCGCACTTCGATCGAAAGACAGAAGTAGTCCTCCTTTGATTGGGGGAGTTCTCCGGCAATGCCGAAGCTCAGCATGACATGGGCCAGCCCTTCGAAAGGTGTGAACTTCTGAACGATCAATGAAACGGAATTGAGGTCGTCCAACCGAAACGTCTTGGTTTCAAAGATAGAGTCGAAGTCGGCTTCGCTGCGATAGTGGAAGTTGCGAAAGTTGTGCAGCGTCACGATACCGTCAGCCACTTCAGCTTTGGCAACGCGCGTCTGATCTTCCGCCCAGTGGCGATCATTGGACGGCCGAATCAGTAGCGTTAGTAGATAGATCCCAACAATGGACGCGGCAAGAATTCCGCGCGTTTTGTTTCGATGTTTGGATCGCCAAATCCAAACGATGAAGCCAACAACAAAGCTCAAGCAAGCCACTGGTCGCAGCCACGCCGGCAACCAGTGCATGTAGTAAATTGCTCCCGCAGCCCACAGGAAAAAGATGGCAACGGAGAACCAGATCAGACCTTGGAGGCATATTCTCAGCATCTAGAGGTACTTTTGATAGGCGGCTACAGCCAGTTCGTCGACGCGATCGTTTTCTTTATGGCCGCTGTGGCCAGCAACGCGCGTGTACTTCACTTTATGCCGCGCAATTTGCTCATCAAGCCGTTTCCAAAGATCACAATTTTTGACCGGAACGTTCTTTCCTTTTTCTTTGCGTTGCCAACCGTTTTTCTTCCACTTAATCATCCACTCGGTCATACCTTTGCCGACGTAGACACTGTCGGTAAACAGCTCCACGTGACAGGGACGCTTGAGTGCTGCCAGCCCTTCGATAACGGCCATCAATTCCATCTGGTTGTTGGTGGTGTGTTCCATCCCGCCCGACTTTTCTGCTTCTTTGCCTGAGGGTAGGTGCCGCATTAGGTACGCCCATCCGCCGGGCCCTGGATTGCCACTGCAACCGCCGTCAGTGTAAAGATGAACCTCGATGTTGGATGACTCAGACATGTTGGAAGACGCATGCAAGCGCGGAACTTTGCGGGCAATGAATAGGTAAACTGAAACTCAAATTCGTGCCGCTATCGTACTACCCTACGTCGCTGATCGAAAGGGCGCGGCCGTATCTGGCGAAAACTAGTTGTCGCAAACGGGAGTAGGTTGCGTTTTGCAAGTCCGGGTCAGCATCGATCAACTTTCGCGCGTCTTCCCGCGCACGCACTAAGACTTCTTCGTCCCTGACCAGATCGGCGATCATCAATGGAGGAAAACCGCTTTGCTGCGTACTGAACAGATTGCCCGGACCGCGAATCTGTAAGTCAATCTCCGCCAATTCAAACCCGCTATCGGTTTCTGAAAATGCCGTCAGCCGTTGATTGGATTCCGGATCGTCGCTGGAGGCAAACACACAGACGAACCCCGGATGCTGTCCACGACAGACACGACCGCGCAACTGGTGTAGCTGGGAGAGCCCAAATCGCTCGGCAGATTCGATTGTCATCACGGTTGCGTTACCCACATCGATACCAACTTCCACCACGGTTGTCGATACGAGGACCTGTGTCTTGCCATTGGCAAAATCGGCCATCGCCGCGTCCTTTTGCTCGGCCGTCTGCCGGCCGTGCAGCAGATCGACACGAAAGTCACTAAACGGCCCGTTGGCCAGCGACTCAAACATGCGCTCGGCACTGCTCAACTGCTCGTCATCATCGCCCTCAACCAGCGGAGCAATCACAAACGCTTGCCGCCCCTCACGCAATTTCTTGCTGACAAACGCCCACCATTTTTCGCGACTTTCTTCTTTACCCAGATAGGTGTTCACTTTCTGGCCGATGCCGCTGCTGCGTTTAAGCGTCGACACATCCAGATCACCAAACAGCGTCATCGAGATCGTTCGGGGAATTGGCGTCGCTGTCATCACCAAGTAGTGCGGATCGAATCCAGATTGTTTCAGTGTGGCGCGTTGTTTGACCCCAAATTTGTGTTGTTCGTCGATGACGACCAGCCCCAGCTGTTTAAATGGAACCTTGGATGCGACGATAGCTTGCGTGCCAATGACAATATCGACTTCGCCATTTTCAATGCGCTTCGCCGTTTCTTTGCGTGCCTTCCCTTTTACGCCGCCAGTCCATAGTGCAAAACGGACGCGCGTATTACTCAGCAGTTTCTGGATGGTGTTGAAATGTTGGTTGGCCAGCACCGCAGTTGGCGCCATCAGTGCGGCTTGATGACCATGGGCGACTGCCAGCAGCATCGCGGAAACGGCCACGACCGTTTTTCCACTTCCGACCTCACCGTGAAGCAACCGGTTCATCGGCCAAGGCTGATTCATGTCGGCCGCAATTTCGGTCAATGCCTGTGATTGTGTGTCAGTCAGCTCAAACGGCAGTCGTCCAAGAATTCGAGCGCGGATCTTGGGCGTCATCTCGATTTCAGGCGCTTTGTTTTCGGCTCGAATGCGATGTCGCCGAATCGACAACGCTAGCTGCAGAATGAACAGCTCCTGATAAACCAGTCGGGCTCGCGCCGATTCGACCTGTTCTTGATTTTTTGGAGCGTGGATCTGGCGGATTGCATCGGAGATTCCACACACGTCCAGACTTTTCCGCAATTCATCAGGAAAGGCCTCCGTTACTATGTCGGCGCATTGCTCGACGACGGCACCTGCGATCTTGCGCATTTGTTTCTGGTTGATACCGTCAGTCAATTTGTATACCGGCATCAGACACTGCTGCTGTTGGACCGAATCTTCGGTGTCTAGCCAAGTAACTTTGGGGTGGTTCATCTGGAACCGACCGCCTTGCCATTTGGCTTTTCCCTGAAACATTACTTTTTGACCGGGCCAGAACTTGCGCATCAGGAACTGCTGGTTGAACCAGACCGCGCGCAGATACCTGTCCTCCTGCTTGATCAAGACATAGCAAATGTGCACACCCGATCGGCCAATCTGTTGATCGACGTCATCGACGACTCCTACGACGTTAGCCAATTGCTCGTTGGCCATTTCGCCAAGGTGATGCAGTTGCGTGAAGTCCTGATAACTGCGTGGGAAGAAGAATAGGACATCCGCGGCGTTTCGCAGGTGAAGTTTCTCCAGCATTTCAGCCCGGGCTGGCCCAACGTCTTTGAGAAATTGGATCGGCTGCGTCAGCAACTCCATCGGCGACCGCTGGTCAGCAGCTTCTGCTGGCGAGGCAGGGTTGGGGGGCGGTTTGGAAGACGCGTCTGACATGCCATCATTCTATGGCAACTTACTACACGACGAAATCAGCAGATTGAACTTCTTGCTTGCCTGCTGTCTTGGTGAACTCAATAGTTTCTATGAGCTACGTCGTCCATAATGTTCCTAGCATTTTGTTACGTGAAATTTTAAAGGCAGTCGAAATTACTTCTACTTCTACTTCTCGCTTGACACTATTTTTGTTTTACACCGACCACCTTTTGAAGAAACGTCTCGAGGTGTCAATACCTTTCCTCGCATACTGTCACGTAGAACCGTTTGCTTCCATTTTGGCCATTTCGAAAAAGTGATTTCAGCTTTTGCAAGCTTTGCTCTCAAATCATTGGTTGTCATCATGCTATTTTCCATTCCTTGGTTCTAAAAGATCTTGGTAGATTTGACTTGCTTCAAACTCTAAATCCAAATAAGAACTGGGTAGCATTTGTAGACGAAGTTGTGATTCTTCGATATGCCATTCTTTTTTCACACCGGTTTCTTTTTCTTTCCGTGTCATTTTGTACGAAGATCCATGACGCATTGAAAATAAGTCAAAGAACTTTCGCGGTCCTACTCCGACAAATGGCTCAAAACAAACTTTATCATATTCAAAGTCATCTGGTTCGACTTTTGCGATTGAATCGGTATGAAACTCAAATGCTTTGCTTTTAGCGTAAGGTTCAATGTAGACGACGCGATTAATCCCGACAGCTACGATGTGCTTCGCACAATTGTGGCACGGGAAAGTCGTAGAGTAAAGAGTAGTGCCAACGGTACCGATGCCGTTTCTAGCACACGAGAGCATTGCTTCCATCTCGGCATGTACAACACGACCGTACTCCGTTAGGTCCGCAATAGAACTCGATTCAAGCAAAGTTAAAAGCTCATCACGTTCAATCCCTGAATAATTGTTGAGAACCAAATCCGAACCATGCGTTCCAAGTCACAATCTAGCCGCGAAAGATCTTTGGTGCTGTGGACGAAAAAATCAGCCTTCTGAAATGAGTTGCGTACCCTCTGGCCGTAATCTTCTTTCTCTTCGCCTGCATCACGCGCAATCAACTTTTCCGCCGATTCGCGGTCCATGTTTTCATGATATGGTCCACATAGATTGTCTATCCGATCTTCTTCGGTTTCGTACACTCCAACCAGAACAAACCCGTGCGGGTAGGTGGCTCGCAAGAAGTCAATCTCTTCCGGCCGTTTAATTGAGTCAATAACGAAAGCGGACTTAAAACTGGGAACCTTCTGTGTCGTGGTTGGGCCAACTTTAGCCTCGTCTCGATTTGCGAAAATCACAGCCGCCGCTCCACATGCAAGTACGGCATTGCCACCATGGAGTCCATCAACAGATTTGGCTGACTCTCTCGCCTCATTCCCTGCCTTGATTAATCTATCGTAGCGATCGAATCTATTTAATTCAGAAACTTCAACCTCAACCAAATCAGGAATTACGTCTCGAGAGAGCTTAATTTCTTTGACGCAATATCCAGTACTTTCAACATGTTTTTTCAGAACATGCTTGACACCTTTGAGGTTCGTGCCAATTGGACCAACCAAACCAATGACTAGTTCAGTGTTTCCACTAATGTTTTGAATTGCCATGTTGTTTCGTTGCTCTTTTTTCCAATCCCGACGGACGAAGAGTCGGGTGAGACAGATATTTGGACAACTACCGAATTGTTAGAGGATGGCAAAAGCCCCGCGTGGTTTCAAACTAAATTTTCATGCCTTGTTTTGGTCCTAGCAATCCAGCGAAGCGAAAATGCCCTATTCTCAGCCGTTAATTGCTGCCATCATCTCTTTGGCGAATTCTGTGACGTCGTCGATGACTTCTTGTCGGCTTTCGCTGTCTTCTTCGACCGAAGCAATTCGTCGCACGATTGCTGAACCGACGATCATCCCGTCGGCAACTTCCTTGAGAGCGACCGCATGTTTGGGCTGGCTGATGCCGAAGCCGACGCAGATTGGCAGGTCCGTCTGCGTCTTTAGCCAACGTAAATTCTCAATCAACTCTGGCGGCAACTCGTTACGCTCGCCAGTAATTCCAGCGATCGATACGTAGTAGATAAACCCGCTTGCCTGTTTGGCGATTTCGATAGCGCGATCCCGGTCGGTCGTCGGCGTGATCATTTGAATCAGGCTGAAGTCGAGGGCGCGGCACTTTTCAGCAAACACGGCTGATTCGTCGACCGGCATGTCGGGAACGATCGCTCCGGAGATTCCAGAGGCGATGGCGTTTTTTAAATAGTTGTCCATGCCTTGGCGGTAGATGATGGCGTAGCTGACCATCGATACGATGGGCATCTTTAGCTTTGGTGTAATCGCTGCCGTCATGTCGAGAATGGATTCTAGCTTGATCTTTTTGTTCAAGGCGCGCGTGTAAGAAGCCTGAATGACGGGGCCGTCGGCGATGGGGTCGCTGTAGGGGATGCCCAGTTCAGCCAAGTGGCATCCGGCTTCATCAAGCGACTCAAGCAGCGCGCTGCTAAATTCGACGTCGGGATCGCCGGCAGTGATAAACGGCATGAATGCCTTTTTGCCCTCGGACTTTAGTTGAGCGAATAGATCGTCGATTGCGGACATGAGTTTGGTGTGGTTGTGGGTAAGTTGGGTGTTTCGAAAAATTGGCCTTCCCGTCGTTGGCCCTCCCCGTCGGTGGGCCTCCGGCCCTCCTGACGGGAGGGTGACAGGTGTCGGAGTCTATCCTGCTTAGGCCTGCTCTGATCGTAGGCGTTGGATTTCGTCGGCGTCTTTGTCTCCACGTCCCGATAGGCAGACGACTACGATTTCATCTTTGCCGCGTTCTGATGCGACCTCCATCCCTTTGGCGATGGCGTGTGAGGATTCGAGGGCTGGCAGAATGCCTTCTGTTTTGGCGATCAAATCAAACGTATCGAGCGCCTCGTCATCGCGGCAACTGCGATATTCGACGCGCCCCGTTTTCTTCCAGTGACTGTGCTCGGGACCGACGCCAGGATAGTCTAAACCTGCTGATGCAGAATGCACGTCGTCTGTCTGACCGTCTTCGTCCTGCAGAACGTAGCTGAAACTTCCGTGCAGCACGCCCGGTTTCCCGTAGGTGAGGCTCGACGCGTGGTGGCCGGGTTCGTCATCGTAGCCGCCCGCTTCGACGCCGATCAGCGGCACATCGGTTTGAGCGACAAACGGAAAGAACATACCTGCCGCGTTGCTGCCACCGCCGACGCAAGCCACCACCGCATCGGGTAGTCGTCCAAAACGATCTTGCGATTGAACGATCGTTTCGCGCCCAATGATGGCTTGGAAGTCTCGGACGATCATCGGAAACGGATGCGGCCCGACAACGGATCCTAGGATGTAGTGGGTGTCTTCGACGCTGCCCATCCAATCACGCATGGCTTCGTTGACGGCATCCCGCAAGGTGCGCGATCCGGTTGTGACCGGTCGGATTTCGGCGCCCATACTGCGCATCGATCGAACGTTAGGAGCCTGTCGGCGGACGTCCTCTTCGCCCATGTAGACGATACAAGGCAAACCGAAATGAGCACATGCGGTGGCGGTTGCCACTCCGTGTTGACCAGCACCTGTTTCGGCGATCACGCGCGTCTTTCCCATGCGGAGCGTCAACAGCGCTTGACCGATGGTGCTGTTGATCTTGTGAGCACCGGTGTGGTTGAGATCTTCTCGCTTAAACCAGATCTGAGCGCCACCGCATTTTTCGGTCAAGCGTTTGGCAAAATAAAGCGGGGAGGGTCTGCCCACGAAGTCTCTCAGCAGCACATCCAGTTCAGCCTGAAATTCCGGATCCTGTTTGGCTTTGTGGTATTCCTCTTCCAGTTGATCGAGTGCGGCGACGAGCGTTTCAGGAACGAAGCGTCCGCCAAATTCACCAAACCGCC
The DNA here is from genome assembly GCA_938003615.1 of uncultured Pirellulaceae bacterium. Lineage (GTDB taxonomy): Bacteria > Planctomycetota > Planctomycetia > Pirellulales > Pirellulaceae > Mariniblastus. The sequence continues at coordinate 28,343 of CALKXO010000258.1, forward strand.
CTTGGCTATCGGGTAGAGCGGCGTCGGGGTTGGGTTGTTTTAAAAATGAAGTCGTCATGAAAGTCTCGTAGTGCAAACCTATCAGATCGTCGTGTCCTGAGGATGGACCGGCGACCGATCCTCGGGGCAACAGTCTAAACGCCAGCGGGCCAATCGAACATACTTGGCCTAGGAAAATGGCCCGGGAAAAAGCTTCAGAAAACCGGGTGAGCAATTTTGTAGCACCTTGCAGGACCGGACCTGCCGGAGAGACAATTGGCGGCTCCAGTTTGATCCGCGATCCTGATTTCCCATCACCATTTTCTCAATCGCTCCACTATGCCCGAATTACCCGAAGTAGAAACGATGCGCAGGGGGATTTTGAAGATCGAGGGTTCGATTGTCGTGAGCGCAGATCGTACGGCTTGCTCAAAACGCCCGATCGCGATCACGCCTCGTATCGATCGACTGAACAAACGAGTCTCAGGGCAGAAAGTGCTGCGCGTGGACCGGCTTGGCAAGCGTGTCGTGGTCGTGATGGAAAATCTGGATCGGCTGATTTTTGAGCCGAGGATGACGGGGCTGGTTTTGATCGCCGACCCGCCATCGGATGAGCATCTGCGATTTCGATTGACGTTGAAAAAATCTCCGGTGAAAGAGGTGCTGTTTTGGGACCGTCGAGGTTTGGGAAATGTTAGCCTGCTGTCGGATAAGGAGTACCAAGAAAAACTGACCAACGGGAAGCTTGGCCCAGACGCGCTGGAAATTACTGCATCGGAATTTGTCGAGGCGTTTTCAAAGAAGCAGCGCGAGATCAAAGTTGCGCTGTTGGATCAGGCGGCCGTTGCTGGCGTCGGTAATCTATACGCCAGTGAGATTCTACATTTGGCCGGCGTCCACCCGCAAGCTAGATGCAATCGTCTGTCAAAGAAACAGTACCAACGCATTCATGCGCGTATGGTCGAAGTGCTGGAGATAGCGATTGAGCATGAAGGTTCCACGCTCTCCGATGGAACCTACCGCAACGCACTCAACGATCCCGGCGGCTATCAGAACCAGCACCGAGTGTACGATCGCGCCGGAGAAAAATGCCCTACCTGTCAAAACCAAACGATCGAACGTATTGTTCAGTGCCAGCGTTCGACGTTCTTCTGTAAGAAGTGTCAGAAGAAGCGATAATCGTTGATCGCGCCGCGGATAGTCGTTGATCGCTCCGCGATCTTATCGTTGCGCGTGGTGATTGCGGAGCAATCAACGACTATCTTCTATCGCGCTTGAGCTGCCGCGTTCATCTGCGTGACGGCTCCGGCGATGCCGCGTGCTGCCGGGACGGGAGATGACTGCCGTTCCATGGGGAGCTTCAACGTGAAACAGGTTCCCTTACCTAATGAACTTTCCAAGCGGATCTTACCACCGTGGGCTTCAATGATATTCTTGCAAGTGGCCAGTCCCAAACCGGTGCCGCCTTTGCCCGATTCGTCTGGACCATTCTTCGTGCTGTAGTAGGGCTCGAATATCTTTCGCATAGTGGCTTCATCCATGCCGCTGCCACAATCACGTACGCTTAGGTCGACTGTTTTCGCTTGTTCGTCACGGGCAATCCGAATTTGCAGCTGGCCTCCCTCAGACATGGCTTGACGAGCGTTGATGACCAAGTTCATTAGGACTTGTTGGATCTGGTTACCAATCACCGACGCGGTCGGCAGATTGTCTTCGACCTGAACTTCGACCGAGATACGGTACTTTTGTAGCTCGCGTTCTAGCAAAACCATGGTCTCATCAACCAGTTTTGCAACGTCAGTCTGTTCGAAATGTTCGCTGCGATTGCGAGCCATGCCTAGAACGGCGTTGGTGATTTTGGCGGCTCGGTTGCCGGCTTGGTTGATTTTGTCGAACGCCTTATCACGTGTTGGCTTGTCTTCGTAACGGATGCCCATTTTGGCATAGTTGATGATCGTCATCAGGACGTTGTTGAACTCGTGCGTTGTTGTGCTGACCAATTCGCCAAGGGCCGTCATGCGCTGGCATTCGTTGAGCCGCTTGGTGAGTACCTCGACTTGGGCGCGAAGTTCATTCAATTCGTTTTCGTGGTTGGTTTGATTGGCGCTCACGCAGGAACCCTTTTTAGGATGCAGTGTTGGATGGATGTTTGGCTTGAGATGAGGCTCACCGATGTGTTTGCCATCGCACGTTTGTTGCCTAGTGGAGAGGATCGGCAGTTTCAGGAAGTGGATTGACGATTCAATTGTTGGAAAAGAACGTTCACCCACGTCTCCCATTTTGAACCCCGAAACCACCTGCCCTGCCCAGCCATACAGAAGACCCTGCTGGCGAGGTAGAAATGCTGATAGCTGCAAGCACAAGTGACAGCATCGGGGTGATCCTTTTCCCCGTGGTTAGCAAAGCCACGCAATGACAGCGGTGGAGCGTAAGGTCTCTCTGCCCCTTAAGTAGGGAAAAGGCCTAAGTTCCCCTCTAAGTTGGACCGAAGAGAAAGCATAGCCGTCGTTGCGGCTACGATTCTCGGGTCAATTGACCTGAGACCTTCCAACCTTTTAAGTGGGCCAAGTCCATGAATGGGACTCACTCTCGTTATTCCGTTATTGTTCCGGTCGTCGGTCAGCCCTCTGCGGTCGACGATACACTTGCATCGATTCTTCGTGACATGCCCGATGAAAGCGAAGTAATTCTGGTGCACGATGGAACTTTCGAAGACACCTATAACATTGGCGAAGAGCTAACGCTGGTTGATGCGAGGACAAAGCGTCTGTCGTTTCAGTTTGCCGCAGCTCTCGATCAGGCAGATGGAGACATCATTGCGTTGGTCCGACCGGGGGTTGAGCTTCCAGAGGGGTGGAGCACGATCGTAGAAGATAAGTTCTCTGATGCTTCCGTTGCGTCCGCCGCGCCCATCATTGCGGGTCAGGCCAAGCCCGATCAAATTGTTGCTGCTGGTGTCAAGACAAACTATCACTATCGCCGGATCTTGGTTGGGCAGGGAAACAAAATGGCCCAGCGTGTCTTGGGCCGGCTCAATCCACTCGGGCCAACCAGTTGGGCCGGTTTCTATCGCCGCAGCACATTGGCGATGTTTGTGGGATTGGATTTCAAGCTGGAAGACCAGTATCTTGATTTGGACTTAGCCTTGACGCTCAACGCGATGGGCTATTCAAGTGTTTCTGTGCCGGAGTGTGTCTGTCAGGTAGATCGACCGGCGACAGTCATTAGGGAAGCTGAATCGACACATGGCCAGTCAGCTCAACGCTCGATTGCCAGACATGCCAGCCACGAATCCGTGTTTAGTCGCGGTTGGGTTTCCTTCGCCGCAGAGTTGCTTTCGGGCATCATTTCGCCCGGTTCGTTTCAACAAGCAATGGGACGATTTGGGGCATCTCGATTTCGGGTAGAAGATGCAGCGTTTGCGGATCGCATTACCGAGATTATCCGTCGCAAGAAAGCGATAGAGAAAACAGGTTTGCAGGTTCACGAAGAAGAGTTGTCGACTGACGTTAACGCTGCGATCAAGCATCGTCAGCAGCAACGAGCAGCCTAGGCTTGGTGACCGGGGCTCTAATTTTCGGTCGGCTTGTTGGACCGCCAGTGCCGTTCGGCCAGTGCGCCAAGTTCGATTGGAAACGAACCAGCGGGGACATGTTCGTAAAGAAATTTGATCAATCGTCGATCGACGGCTGTTAAATGCGTGGCATCGCCATATTGATTTGTCGCAGGATTCTCATAAAAGAGACTGGCCGGGATTCGTGCCGAGTCTCCGACAAGCCCCATGACCTGCGTTAATTCTTCCAACAAAAAATTTGACAGGTGTTTTCCGGACAGCTGATCTTCGGCGATCAAAACGACTGCGGTTTCGATTTCATATTTGTCATTCCAGTCGACGCTGAAGAAACCACGGTTTCCTTTGATGATACTGAAGCCGTGTGCCCGGCCGACTTCAGAAAATTTGTTGGATGCAATAAAGTAGATTTTGATTGACGCCGAATCCGTTTCATCGGGCAGCTGTACAATTTTTCTTTTCTCTGGGAGTACTTTATTGATCTCTTTGATCGAACGCCGTAAGAGGACTGAATGTCGGTTGCGATCCCCGAAGACCGACAGTTCGGGAACTTTTTCCCAACGCACGGTTCGCGCTTCATTGGAGTTGTCGTACTCCGTTTTTGCCAACACATCTGATATGAACAGTAACGTGTTACGGCTGTCTTTTGGTGAGGTTGGTTGAGCAAGGACCGCGACCGTAGATATCCACGACCATGCAAGGAACGCTATGAGTGCAAATGGTATGCGAAAATATCGTTGTTTCGGTGCAGAACGTCGGCGAGAATAGTGTTTCAATGTTGTCTCAGCATGGGTCGGCTGGCACTGGCGGCGGGACGAGCAAACGGTGGGAAGCGCTCCAAGCATAAGGCATTTCCGGACTCGCGGTGGTCACCAACGAGAATTTTTCCGAAAACAACTGGCATTGGCGCCATCAGCGATAAGACATGCTGGATGAACCGCCGTATTGATCGAGCGCGTTGGCTTGTGCGGCGTTTGATGCGCCTTCCTGACTTGGTTGCCGGGAAATGTTATCAAACGCAGGGAGAAAACGGTCCTATTTCGGGTACGTTTTCGTTTGTCAGCAGCGTAAAATTGGAGCTTGGAGCAACGCAGGAAACCTCCCACGTACGAACCGCCGCATCCCTTACTTTTTCCAAGCACGACTTCAGGATCACGATGTACTTTCGACTTGCCAAACGGATGCTGATGGAAACCGACAAACGCCTGTTGTGGAAACTGGCGTGGAACATGGGCGTCAAAGGACTTGTCAGTGTGCAGAAGCACAAGAGCCGCCTCGCCAAAGGAAAGTTTTTTCCTCCTTACTTGTACATCTCGATCATCAACAGTTGCAATCTGCGCTGCCAAGGTTGTTGGGTAGATGTAGCTCACAAGCAACAGAAGATCGATGTAGAAGCGATGAACCGGATGATCAATCGCGCCAAAGAAATGGGCAACTCATTTTTCGGATTGCTTGGTGGCGAACCGTTCATGCACAAAGAGCTGTTCGAGATTTTAGAGGCGCACCCGGATGCTTACTTTCAGGTTTTCACAAACGGACATTTCATTACCGACGAAGTGGCCAAACGCTTACGAAAGTGCGGCAACGTTACACCCTTGGTTAGCGTCGAAGGATCGGAAATTATCAGCGACCAGCGCCGCGGCAAGGCGGGAGTGCTGTCGGCGACGATGGAAGGGCTGCAGAATTGTCTCAATAACAAAGTCATGACTGGCGTCTGTACCAGTCTCTGTCAGAGCAATATTGACGATCTGCTAACGGAGAAATGGGTCGACCGTCTGATTGATATGGGCGTGATGTACACTTGGTATCATGTCTTTCGTCCGGTGGGGCCCGAGGCGTCCCCCGAACTGGTGCTAACACCTGAACAGACCCGAAAAGCGCGTCAGTTCGTGGTTGACATGCGTTGTAAGAAGCCGATTATCTTCATCGACGCGTACTACGATGCCGATGGCCAAGCGCTGTGTCCGGCGGCGACAGGATTTACACATCACATCAATCCGTGGGGCGACATTGAACCGTGCCCCGTGATTCAAATTGCAAGTGAATCGATTCACGACAGTCGGCCGCTGGACGAGGTGTTCAATGAATCTGATTTCCTGCGCGACTTCCGCAAAACGGCGGCTCAACATACGCGCGGATGCATTGTGTTGGAGCGTCCGGACCTAATCGAGGCGCTGGCTGATCGCCACGGTGCCAAAGACTCAACAGCGCGCAAGACGGCGATTGCAGAACTTCAGGCAGCCAACGCGCATCGTTCTCAGTATGACCCGGACGCCGTTTCGATTCCAGAAAAGAGCTGGGCTTATCGAATCGCCAAGAAGATTGCCTATCATGATTACGGCGTTTATGAAGAGCATTTCGAGCGTGAGAACTGGGCTGATCCAGAACTGGAGCAATCTCATCAGGCAGGATCCCAAGCATCCAATCGGGGCGACGGCGATTTGATCCAGCTGAAATAGACGGCCTCTTCGCTGAATGTTATGCTCAGTAGCAGTCGCTTATTAGTAGATCCCTCTCTCCCAGAGGGACACGCTTCTCGGGAGAGAAGCGGCTACTGATGCGCTGTGATCGACAACCCTGTTTTGGGGAAACGCAATGGGATTCATTTGGTTCGTCGTCTTCGGCATTGTTGTGTTTGGCGGGCTTCCTCGTTTTCAATGCGTCAGCAGGGCTTCTTTGATAAATTCGGGAAAGCGTTGGGATTTCAGGATATCGATTTTACCAGCCACCCAAAGTTCTCGAAGATGTTCGTACTTCAAGGCCCCAATGAAGAAGTCGTACGCAAGTTTTTCACGCCGAGCTTGCTTGAGTTTTTTGAAACGCAAGACAATGTCAGTGTCGCAGGTGGTTTCGGGCGCGTGATGATGTACAACGGCCGCAAGCTGTTGCCGCCCGAAGAAGTCAAGGACGCTCTTGCCAAAGCCTATGAGGTACGGGCACATCGTTGATGGAGCGTAGAGCATCAACCGCGCCCTCCAACCGGTCTTTTAGGCAAAGTGGTTTGTGCGCATGGTCATCGCAACGGCCTCAAGAAATTCACGCAGTGTCGCCTCTTCGCATTGAAATTGTTTTTGATGTTGGAGTATTCTCGACTCGTACAAAAATTGCGATTGTTTGGCAGTGATTGGGTCACTTGCTTTAATGGCCTTTAACTCCGATGATTGATTCTCCTGCTGGCGCGAGTGCCTCACTTCGGTCAATATCCTCAGGAAGCTCAGTTGTCGCAAAGAATTTTGTATCTGGTATCTCATACAAGTCCACAATTTGCTCAGCGGTGATCGATTTCCCTTTGCCTAGTTCATAAAAGCGCATGGACGTGTCATTATTTGCCCTCTACTGGATAATGCCTGCCTCGTTGCGGATGTCTATCATCGCTACCCAAGGTTGATAGGTGATCGGCTCCTCAATCGGATAATTGTGAATATCGTTTGGTTTGATCGTACGAAGTTCTGCGCGAGACAACTGCGCGTTTAAAACTATCGCTGCATCTTCCTTCAGCACCCAGCCGTTGGCCCGACAGCGCGGTCTTCCAGCACCTTTTTCACCTCGGCTTCATGCTCTGCGGGAACCTTGAGCTTGACTGAAACGGCTGTTCTCCTCTTGAGCAGATGCAGTAGAAACGAAGAGGGCCGTCACAAAAAAAATTAACACCATTTCAAACAACGATAGTTGGGCGCGCATTTTGAAAATTTTATCAATTCCACGCGTTGGGTCTTAAACCCATTCTGATTGATTCAGACAACGGGAGCAACATTGGACGAGTGTTTTTTACCGAAGCCTAGGACGGCGAATGGAATGATTCGTTTTATTTTCAGTGCCGGTAAAAAGCGAGGATAGCGCACCTAGGACAACGTCTATTTCGTCATGGCGTACGCGTGAGCCAAAGCGCCCAGCACTGGCGCATCGTCGCCGCACGCTGAAAATTCGAACTGGGTGAGGTTTTTGAATCCGTCTAAACAGTACGTGCGGTAGGCATCTTCGGCCGCTTTGCGATAACGCTCGCGCACGGATTCGCTAAGGTCGCAGACGCCGCCGCCAATGACTACCAAATCGTAGTCGCCTAAATAATTGATGCTTAACAGACCAATCCCAAGTGCTTTCGCTTGGTCGTCAAACAATTCTAGCGCCAACGCATCGCCACCATCGGCAAGGTCGCGCAGTTGCTTGGCCTTGTCTTTGAAGCTTCCTGATTGCTGATTGAGAGCGTGGTCTTTCCAATCTGGCAGCGACAGACGATATTCAAGCTGATGGGTCAGTCCGGTTAGCGACACTGCCGATTCGATTGTCGCCATCGCGTTACCGACGACCAATTGTCGGTCGTGTTCATGCCGAAAAGCGAACTCGGGAAGCAACACATGTCCCGCATGCCCTGCCCTGCCCTCAAGTCCACGTACCACTTGGCCATTGCGAACTTCACCACCGCCAAGTCCGGTTCCGACGATCACCATAAACAAAGACGAAACGTTCTCCACACTGCGCTGCCCAAGTTTTGCTTCCCAGTTGAGATCACCCTTGCGGATCACGTATTCGCCAAGTGCGGCGGCTTGTCCATCCCCGACATAGTGAACATTAATTTTTGGGTTGAGCTTTTGCAATTCCTTTTCCAGCTCAAGACGAATCGGGTAACGATCCCAAATGGTTGGATCAAGGTTGGGCGTTTTTAGCAGAATTCCGTCAAGCGTTGCCGGGCCAGGGGTGGCGAGTCCCAAAGCGCTAATTTGATCTACGGTTCCGCCGAGCCCCTGTATCCCTTGTTGGACTTGTTCAACAATCGCACTGATCGTTGCCTGAGGACCGTCTGACGCGCGCGTGGCAAACTGGTCTGAGACAAAAAGAACATTCTGCTCGTTTCCGCCAATCGTAACGGTGGTGGTTGTTCCACCAACATCTACACCCACATAAAATGTCACGGATCTCTTCCTTGATTGTATTGGAATTTTTCAAGACGCGTTTGAACACGATTGTAATGTGCAAATCGTGAATTGTCGCCATCCCATTGCTGAATCGATAGGTTAACACACACGAACTATCGGAAGCCGGCGGAATCACAAAGACTCGGGTCCTGTTTGCCGATGGAGTTCAATGCCATAATTCCGACTTGAATGTTGTCTTCTGTACAAACTAGTTTTTGCAACGATCTGCCATGATTTTTAAGACCTTCCGCTACCTTGAAAACGGTGAACTGGATTCTACAGCATCGATCGACACTCAGGATCTGGATCAGACCATCGTTGGTCATTTTACTGGCGATCTAAAGTCACTTTCTGGCGATCTTGAATTGCCGATGGAGCGCCCCGTTCCGGATGTTGGACATCTTGAGTACAGAATAGGATCAGATCTCAAGGGCGGCGCGTTTGTGCTTTACTACTTTCACGACGAACTGATGATAGCTTCGTTAATGCTGCAGGGCGTCAACGACCGGCCCGAAATGGATCTCCTGCAGGTCTTTAAGTATCTGCTTTTGGAGCCCGAGGGGATCGACGAAGAAGAGGGGCCTACCGACGAGGAAATCGACGAAGTGCTCGCCATGGATGCGTTTCAGTTCGAAAGCGTTTCGGAACGACCTGCCCTGCTGTCGGTGGTCTACGAGCTTGAGCCAGACGCGCATGAAGAAACGAAGCATGTGGAAAACATGAACGCCCATTTGGCAGCGGCTTTCTTTGGTCTACCGGTCGAGAAGGTCGACGATGACGAATCTTAACTTTTCACGTGCTGCGCAACGATCTGAAACAGATCATCTAAGTCTAGTGGTTTGACTAGATGGTGATCAAATCCGGCAGCCATGATGGCCTGATGTTCGTGGTCCTGGCCATAACCCGTCAGCGCAACAAATAGCGTGTCGTTCAAATCTTCGTGTTGTCGTAGTTCTTTGACCAAACTCATTCCGTCCATGCGTGGCAAACCAATATCGATCAGGGCTATATCGGGACGCAGCAAAGGTAGTTTTATCGCAGCCGTTTCGCCATCGGAAAAAGTCTGCACTTCAAAATTGCGAGCCGAGAGTGCAAGTGAAAGTGCAACCCGAGAATCGTCGTTATCTTCCACCAGAACCAACTGACGAAGCGTAGGGCTGGTTGGTTGGTTTGACTCAGGTTTTTGACCGGGACGTGCGCGAGGAAGACAAACTTCAAAATCACTACCGCCTTGGTTGCCGGGGCTTACAACTCTTACTTTGCCATAGTGCGCTTCAACAATTCGCTTGACCAAATACAAACCAATTCCAAGACCACCGGTGGAGCGATCAAGTTCAGGGTCCTCTTGAAAGAACATCTCGAAAATACTTCGTTGCGACTCTGACCTGATGCCCTGCCCTTGATCGGAAACAACCGTCACGAAATCGCCTGATTTCGGATCGATCCGACAAGTAAGTGTGGTGGTTGTATTGGATGGTGAGTACTTGGAAGCGTTGTCTAGCAAATTGGTGAACACTTGGTGCAGGCGCACCTCATCGCCGCTAATCATGAACTCGGCGACCTCGAAATGAACGACTAGACGTTGCCTTTTTTCTGCGAAACGCGGGACGCTGACTTCGGCGATTTCGCGGATCAGCTTAACAAGACAAACTTGTGTGTCTTCAAACAGAATTTCGTTGGAACTGATGCGGTTGACATTTAGCAAATCCTTAAGCAGACGTGAGATGATATTGGTCTGCCGCGCGATAATGCCGATGGAGTTTTGGTGGTCTTCGGGAAGTTTGATCGTTTCGTCAGCTTGACGCTGGAAAATATCTAGAGCGTATTTGATTGCCGAAACCGGATTTCGCAGTTCATGCGACAACATCGATAAAAACGAATCTCGGTGCCTGACTTGTTCGGCGGCCAGTATCTCGGCCGTTTTAAGTTGGTTGATGTTCGCGATGGTGCCCGCGAGATAAATAACTTCTCCATTGGCATCTAATTCTGATCGTCCAATGGATCTAAGCCAGCGGTACTCGCCGGAGCGATCCTTCATGCGGAATTCATTGACGTAGAGCGTGCCTGCGCGCAGATTCAGTTGACGATTTCGCAGTACCCCAGGTAAATCATCCGGATGAATATTCTTAAACGTCAACGATTCCGAGTTCGCGAGATGTCCGGCAGGCAACTGCAACAGTTTTTCAATGTGCTCCGTCAGAAGCCAATCGTCACGATCTGGATCGACTTCCCAGATGCCTACCATTTGCCCTTGGAGGGCCAAGTCTACATTGCGTTCCCGGCGACGGAGACGCTGCCGTCCCAATTCCAACTCGGCTTCATCGAAGTTCAGGCAGTAGACACCATTGATGTCTTGAGGATTCTTGGCTCGATCGGGAATCAGATAAACCATGACATTGGTTATGCTGCCATTACGGTCAATAAACTTCTCGCGGTATCTGACAAAGTTACCAGCAAAAGCTCGGTCGATATGTGGCTTTCCAGACTTCCACAGATCCTTGCCTACGATATCGGCTAGGCTGACGCCTTTCAAATCACCTTCGGCACGGTAGTCTTCTTGAAATCGACGGTTGGCGTAGGTAATCGCATAGTCGCGGTTAACCAAGCAGATTCTTCCGGGAGCACTGGCCAAGATCAAAGACAGCGCCTGTTGGCTGGCGCGTTTCCCGGTCACTTCGTTGGAAAGGCAATAGAAACCTTTGCTTTTCTTTTGACCGGTTGAGTCTGGAGTTGACTCAAAAAACGGTACCAGCCGAGTCGCAAGAACCACGGACCGTTGGCCGACGCAAAACTCGGCTTCGTAATTGACCGTTTCTCCGCTGATTGCATCGACGAAACTGTCGAGCGAATTCTCAAAACCTTCGGCCCCCATGATTTCCTTGACGGGTTTCCCGATCAGGTCGTCCGGCCGTTTGTTCCACTGATCAGCGTAGGCTTCATTGGCGTACAGAAAAACAAAATCATTGCTGATGGCCGCAAAGCATGCCGTTGTTGCGGCAAGCATCTCTCGGAAACGATTTTCAGATTCAAAAGGTTCGTGAGGCACTCGGGTCTACTTTAAATTCACTTAGAGAAAATTCACTTAACGTGATTTGGGGCTGGACGCGTGACGTCCGGTCTGGCTACAGCGACGAATAGGCCGTCGGTTTGAGGAACCAGTTTCGGATTTTGGATACGGTATCCTTATATTGCGGCAAGCCCTTCATCCCCTTCCATCGCGCGGAATCAAGAAACGCCTTGAAGTGATTCTTGTGTTCTTCCTCGTTCTTGGCCCACAACATATAGACAAGATTGGGCATGTCGGCCCCAACAATGGTCTCGCCAAAAAATACGGGTCCCAATTC
>CALKXO010000259.1 GCA_938003615.1 uncultured Pirellulaceae bacterium
AATTGAGTCAGCGGCCAGCCGGTTCTTAAAAGCAATCAGTTGCGAATTTTGAATTCACTTTCGATTGAATGTTGATCATTGGCCCGCCATGTAACCCAAAGACTCTAGTGGTGGACGGGTTCTTTCCGTGGCGGTGTTTTCGCCGGGTCGGCAAATTCACGTGGTATGTAGGTATCAAGTTCCTCGTCGTAGACCTGCGAATCGAAATCGTAGGGATCGTTAACGACGGGTTGGTGGACAAAGTTATGGAAGTCCGGTGGCGAGCTGGACTGCCATTCCAACGACGCAGCACGAAACGGATTCGAACCACAACGTTTTCCGTACTTCGCTGCGTAGATCAGAACTCCGTACGCCAACAAAATGCCAATGCCCAGAACGAATGCTCCACAGGTGGAAATTTGGTGGAAGATCTGGAACTCAGGATCGTAGGAAGCGTATCGGCGTGGCATTCCGCGAGCACCCATCACGAACTGTGGAAAGAACGTGACGTTAAAGCCAACGAACACTAACAGGCAAGAAACGCGTCCCCACAAATCACTATACATTCGACCGAACATTTTTGGCCACCAGTGAAACAAACCACCCAAGAGCGCTGTCAGCGTCCCGCCAACCATCACGAAGTGAAAGTGAGCCACAACGAAGTAAGTGTCGTGCAAGTGAATGTCGACTGAAAGAGCTCCCAGAAACAGACCGGTCAAACCACCGATACCGAACAGGAAGATAAAGGACAAAGCGTACAGCATTGGCGTATTGAGCAAGATCGAACCTTTGAACAACGTCGCCAGCCAGTTGAACACTTTCACCGCCGACGGAATCGCCACGGTGAAAGTAATGGCGCTGAAGATCAAGGTAACAATCGGCGATTGGCCACTGGTGAACATGTGGTGTCCCCAGACCAAGAATCCTAGCAACGCAATCGCAACGCTAGAGAAAGCAATGAAGCTGTAACCAAAGATGCGCTTCTGGCTGTACACCGAAATCAGCTCACTGATCACGCCCATGCCTGGCAGAATCATGATGTAAACCGCCGGGTGAGAGTAGAACCAGAAGAAGTGCTGGAACAGAACCGGGTCGCCGCCGTAGCGTGGGTCGAAGACACCGATGTGCATTGTTTTTTCTGCGATCAACAGCAACAGCGTGATGCCCAAAACGGGCGTCGCCAACACCTGAATGATGGACGTCGCGTAGAGTGACCACAAGAACAACGGAAGTTTAAACCAAGTCTGGCCCTTGGACCGCATCGTGTTGACGGTGACCAAAAAGTTCAACCCCGTAAAGATCGAACTGAAGCCAAGAACGAACGCGCCGAACGTGGCCCAGATCACTCCCGTTTCCGTTTCGATACTGTACGGCGTGTAGAACGTCCAACCGGTATCCAATCCACCACCGAACAGAATCGCGGCCAGCAAACATCCGGTTCCCACAATCCATAGGTAGAAACTGGCTAGATTCATCCTAGGGAAGGCAACGTCTTTGGCCCCTAACATCATCGGCAATACAAAGTTACCAAGTGCCGCCGGGACGCTGGGGATGATAAACGCGAACACCATGACCGCTCCATGGAGCGTGAACATTTTGTTGTAGTTGTCATAAGAAAGCATATTGCTGTCAAATTTGAACAGGTGCGAACGCAGAACAAGCGCAAACGCTCCTGCCAAGAACAGAGCCGCTGTTACGCCCACCAAGTACATCACTCCGATGCGTTTATGGTCAAGCGTAAACGCCCACGACTTCCACCCTTTGGTGCAGTTCAAATAGTTAACTTCTGGCGTGCCAAAAAGCTTGTTTCGAGTTTCTGCGGTTGCCATCGTTGTTACCTTCTTTAGCCTAATCGCTACTGTATTTTATCTCGTCGTGCTGCTAATTAATCGTGTCTACCTGAAGCGCCTACTCACCATCGGCTCGCAAGCCTGTCTCCACTGTTCCACCAGCGACGCTTGATGGATCATTCAGTTTCTTCAAGAACGCATCGACGTTAATGATGTCTTCCGGGGAAAGTTTGTTTCGGAACGAGTTCATTTTGGAAACTGGACCGTATCCCTCAACTACATCGTCTCCAGGATACTCGATCGACTTTCGAACGTAATCCGCGTCGACTTTCACTTTCGTGCCACCCATCAATGGGCGCTCTTCCATGCTATAAAGCAGGTTGAGGGCTGGGCCGGTGGCCGCGTTGCCGTCAATCTTATGGCAGCCTGAGCAGTTGATCTTGTAAATACGCTCGCCATTTTTCCAAGGATAATACTCTTCCTTGATCCACTGCGTGTTTTCTTTTCGGTGCTCGTCATCCGGATGTACTTCTGCGACGGTCCGCATTTTCGAGTGCTCCCGCCCGCAGTACTCAGTACAAGACAGACGATACTGACCTTCTTTGGTAGGGCGAAAATAAGCGTACGAATAACGGCCGGGAACGATGTCCATTTTCTGCCGAAAGGCCGGAACATACATGCTATGCAGAACGTCCGTTGACTGCATCTTGAGTCGTGTCGGTCGGTTTTTCACCAAATGCAGTTCAGAAGAACTGTCGCCGTTGGGGTAAGTGAACACCCAGTTCCAGCGGCTGGCGGTCACGACGATCTCTTCAGCTTGTGGCGGCGGCGTTCTCATTTCAAAATAAGTCGCGGCACCCTGCCAAAACATGTAGACCAAAAACACACTAGGTCCCACTGACCAAAGAATCTCGATCGTGTTGTTGTGTGAAGTACTGGGCTGAGGATCAATCACGCCGCCCTTGCGACGATATTTAAAGCATAAGTAGACCATCGCCACGACGATCCCGATAAAGAACACCAACGACACCCAAAAGATGTACATGTAAAGGCTATCGATATCGCCCGCAAAGTCGGAAGCTTGTTCGGGAAACCAGTAAGACGAATCGTAGAGTTGTGTCCACGAGTCGGCACCAACGTGCTCAATCGAAGACGTGGGAACTTTCGTTCCCGGCAACGTCGTCTCTTCAAGCCGCTTGATGACCTCTTCAGTCGAAGAGCTGTCTAGTTTTCCCAGCAGGATGGGTAAATGCCAATTCATTTGTCTAACGCACAAAATAATGTTTAATCCTGAAACAAGCCAACGATTCCGACGAAACGTCAGAGACTTGGTTCCGGTTTGGATGTCAATGCTTCGTTCAATGTCGCTTCACCTGCGATTTGTTGTTCGCACGGTCGGCCAGCACCTCGGCGGAAAAACCAGTAAGGCACTAATGTGATCGCCAAAATTAACAGAGTCAAAATGGCTGCACCACGCATCAAAGCCATTGCCTGAAACGTGTACTTACCGGTGCTCTCATCAAACACAAAACAACCCAGCCCGTAACTGGCCAAGTTGAGCGGCGAACCAATTTTGCCTTCGGCCGCCTCGACCAATGCCAGCTTCATCGTATTGGGATCGTAATCTAAACCATGGATGTAGCGAACGATTTTTCCTTTGGGGGATAAAATCAAAAACAGTGGCGGGTGCGAATAGCGTTTCTGCGATTCGACGTACTTGTATTTGAAACCACACTCGTCGGTGATTCTTGTTATTGATGACTGCTCGCCAACAAGAAAGTGCAAACCTTCTCGGGCCGACGCCAAATTGTATCTCTGAGTGTAAATGTCCAATTGTTGTTGAGAACGCTCTGGCGTTTCTTTCGGATCAATGCTGATCGAGACCATCTGGAAGTCCGCGCCGATCTTCAAATCGATCTGGCTGAGCGCGTCGATCATGTTTTCCAACTGAACGCTGCACAGCTTGGGGCAATCCGAATAGTTGAACGACATGATCACCGGTTTGGCGCCATCAAACAAATCACCCACTCGAACAAGGTTGTTCTTGTGATCTCTGAAAGCCGTGTTGAAATCGACAACGTTGCCATTTTTTGAATCATCGACTCCGATGTTGACCAAAGCGTTTGGGATTCGGCGGGCACCGTACGGATCATCTTTGGGATCAACTTGGGCGAAAGGATCTCTGGTTTCGCTCTCATCGGCCATCGAAGAATCAACACACCATCCACCCACAACAGCCAACAGGCTGAAGAAGGCAAAGATTCGAAATGTTGATTTAAAGTTCATTGATTCTTCTAAGCCAATCCCTCGGGGAGATTGATGTGTCACTTACAGGCAGTCCAAAGTCTTGCGACTTAGGCCACCGTTGTTCTCTTAATGACTCTTGCCGTATTGCTCGACAACTTTCGTCATCGCATCGCCGATCGGAACCGAACCGTCTTGCCCATTGAGGATGTTCATCTGCGTTACGACCTGTTCACGCGCCGGTTGGTTGACGAACTGGCCTTCACGTTTTTTGAGTACGCTGGCCGACCAAACGTTGTACACGCCGCTCATCGTCAGGATCGTGACCAGTGTCAGGACAGCACTAATGAAGCCCCACATGACAACAACCGGTGTGTTGATATCATCATAACTAGGCCGCTGGTGTGCCTTTTCGTCGCTGGTCTGGATAGTTTCCGCCATGGTTTTGACTCGGTTTTCGTTGTTTCTTGTTTTTTGGGGGGTCAGTGCAAGCTCAAATCTTCAACAACTTGCGGCCTCAATTAATTCGCTATTAGTGAACTTCGTGGTTGAGCGCTTCGCCCAGACGTGGGTCCTGCAGAGCGACCAAAGGTCTGTCTCGACAGATGACACAGAAAATCGCGATAAATAGCGCGATCATTCCAACGGCACAAGCCAGATCTGCAATCGGATTAAATGTTGACCAACCGCGCCCTTCAATTCCGCCACCGACAAATTGATTGTAATGAGGCATCACCAACCAGAAATGATCCAGCCAGTGCATCACCAACAGATAAACCGTGGCGCCAAACATGAAGTTTCTATTGCGGCGCACCGTCCGGCCCATCATTGCCAGAAACGGAATGAACAGATGTCCAATCAGCAACACGTAAGACAGTGTCTTCCAGCCAGGGTAATTGATTCGCCAGTTGTACCAAAACGTTTCTTCGGGAATATTGGCATACCAGATCAACAGGAATTGGCTGAACGCGATGTAGCCCCAGAACACGATGAAGCCAAACATCATCTTACCCATGTCGTGGTAGTGCTCGGTCGTGATTTCATCAGTCACTCGACCCGTGCGTTGGAACCACAATGCTGTCAGGGTAATCGTTGCCCAAGCACTCAACACCGCTCCGGCGAAGAAGTAGACCGGGTACATCGTGCTGAACCAAAACGGCTCCAACGACATCTCTAGATCGAACGAGGAAAAAACCAGCGATGCGGCAAATACGATCATCGCCGGTGCTGCGAATGCCTGCATGCGATGGGTCAGTTTCCCCTCACCTGTTTTGTCTTGCTTGAGCGATGTGAAAAGGAAGAACGACGCCATGCCGCCCCAGATCAAAAAGTAAGCCACCCAACGAACCGCAAAGAATCCCGGATTCAAATAACCGTGCTTCAATTGCTCAAACGGAGGTCGCTCGTCGATCGGAAGACTATTAACGAAGCTTGCCGTCTGAGCAACGCTCGCGCTGTCACCCATTGACCAGCCGCCATCGACCCAAGGGTAGAGAATATCGCTACCGGACAAGACAGTCACCAAAATCGGGAGGAACAACAAACCCATTGGAATAACGCACATCGCGTACAACTCAGCGATCCGCCGCAGCGTAACGCTCCAACCGGCGCGAGTCAGGTGCATGATGGTGACGAAAAACAAACAGCCCAAGCAAATCGAAAGCAGGAATGCGTAGTTCATCAAGTAGGCATGCATGAACCGGGCACCCGGTCCTCGTGAGAACAGAATCGCCACAACAATCCCGACCGCGGCGACGATCGCCGCCACAGGAATTGTGCGAACGTAGCCATTGCCCAGCGATACGACGGGGGAAGTAATTTTTGCAGGTCGTGTTTCGTGCATTTCTAAATCTGTCTGGTTTAGCGCCGTCTAATAAACGCCGTCTTAAATGTCGGCTTTCGTGGTTCGTAACGCAGGTCGCCCCACGCTGCTTACGCGTCGTCTTTCTTGTCTTCTTCTGTGCGTCTTTTCAGTCTCTTATTCAGCTTTTTCTTCGCCAGCCGCTTCATCGGCAACGGCTTCTCCAGCACCCGCTGTATTGGCACTTGGTGATTTCAAACCGGTCTCCTGAAGAGCCCGCACATAGGCAACAATCGCCCAGCGATCATCTACAGGAATCTGAGCCCGATAAGGACCCATGTTGCCTCGGCCGTTGGTAATCGTGTCGTAAATTCGTCCGACTGGATTCTTGGCATCGCCTTTGACGTCCGCATCGTGCAACGACCGAGCCGCTGTCCAAGTCGCATCGCCGTTGGCAGCCAAAGCCAGCGCTTTTTGATTCACCAATCCATCGCCCTGTCCGGCGTATCCATGACAGGCCGCACAGTAAATATTAAATCGCTGCTGTCCACGGGTCAGCAAATCTTCTGTAACCTCAACGCCTTCAGGGAAAGTCGTCACCCACTGTTCCATGTTCTCGGTAGGTTCTCCCGCAGGAGCGGCTGCGTCTACCTCCGGCTTCTCTTGGTCCTCCGATAGTGAAGCTCGCATGTTCTTGCGTGATGAAATCGTGTGAGCAAAATCTTGCTTGATGCCGTAGTTCAATTCACTGTCAGTATCCAGCGACCCAAAAGCGATCGCCCCGTCGACAGGACGACGCGCTGACCTTAGATCGGCGTACATCAGTTCAACTTCGTCCATGCCGTTAGCAAGATTGACCGCCATCGTTTGTGTTTTCGATTTGTGTTGCCAGTCCATGTCTGGAACAACATGCAAACGCGGGTGACGGTTGGTTTGACCCCACTGGCTGAAAATGGCCGCCGGAGGAAGCAACAAACAGATCGCTCCAAGGATAGCCGCCGTTGGGATCCATTTTGGCAAGTCGTTGTCCGTCAGATCCTGACGCACTTCTTCGATTGCAACAGCGCCCCATTTGTTTAATTGATCTTCCGAAGCCGAACGATTGAATTTTTCGTCTTTGGCTTCCAAGCACAAGAAGAATTTGTCGTTGGTAACGCGCTTGAACCGCGAAATACGGTGCAGCGGATTAGCAAACATCGGCAGGCGATTAAGAATCCACATACCCAGAAATGTCGTAATCGCACTGGTCAAAACGATGATCTCGAAAGTCACCGGAATGTTGGCTGGGATACTAAAAATCGGCTTGCCGCTGATCTTGAACGGGTAACCCGGAAACGGAGCCAGTGCATCGAGCGCAGACGAGTTCGTGTAGATCTGCAGACCCAAACCAACCACCACCGCGCTCAAAGCAGCGCCCAGAACAATCAAAGGCAAAACCGTACGCTTGATCCCAATCGCCGGATCGATTCCGTGAACTGGAAACGGGGAATAGGCATCCATCTTCTTGTAGCCCGCTTCGCGTGCCTGGCTACAGGCAGCGACCAGCGATTCTGGATCGTCAAACTGACCAAGCAAGCCAATCAGTTTTGAATCAGCGTCTTTATTTGTGTTTTCAGCCATCGTTATGTTTCAATCGTGCAAACTGCGGATTGTTGAATTGTGTTTGTTGTTTATTGCACCGGACAAATCCGACACCACGAACCTGGGTTTAATGATGTCCGTCGCGTGGCATGATGCCTTTGACTTCCGCCATCGCGATCACCGGCAAGAACCGACAGAACAACAGGAACAGAGTCGAGAACAGACCGAAGCTACAAACGAGCATTCCAATGTCCACCCACGTCGGTGTGAAGTAAGCCCAACTACTTGGCAGGAAATCGCGACACAGCGACGTGATCGTAATCACGAATCGCTCGAACCACATTCCAATGTTCACAAAGATACAAACGATCACCATGAACCAAGTCGTTGTCCGGCACCACTTGAACCAGAACAACTGCGGAATGACCACGTTACAGGAAATCATGATCCAGTAAGCCCACGAGTAATTACCAAACGCTCTGTTCCAGAACGCGTAACTTTCTACCTGAACGCCTGAATACCAAGCGATAAAGAATTCGATACCGTAAGCCGTACCCACCATCAGGCCAGTCGCCATGATGATCTTGTTCATGTTCTCAAGGTGCCGCATAGTGATCAATTTTTCCAGACCGAACAACGCTCGCGCCGGAACCAGCAGTGTCACTACCATTGCAAAACCACTGAAGATCGCACCGGCAACAAAGTAAGGCGGGAAGATCGTCGTGTGCCAACCCGGCAACTGAGAGACGGCAAAGTCAAAACTAACGATCGTGTGAACCGAAAGAACCAGCGGTGTCGCTAGTGCGGCAAGCAACGTGTAAGCGATCTCGTAGCGATGCCAGTTACGCGCTGAACCGGTCCAGCCCAACGAAAGTAAACCGTAGATGAATTTTCCAACGCGACTCTTGGTGCGGTCGCGGAAGGTCGCGATATCGGGAACCATTCCCATGTACCAGAACAACAGCGATACCGTCGCATAAGTTGAAACAGCAAAGACATCCCACAGCAACGGGCTACGGAAGTTTGGCCACATCGCCAAGTGCTCGGTTGGGATTGGGAACAACCAGTAAAAAACCCAGACGCGTCCAATGTGAATGCCGGGGAACATACCCGCACAAACAACAGCGAAAATAGTCATCGCTTCAGCGGCGCGGTTGATACTGGTTCGCCAGTTCTGACGAAACAGAAACAGAATCGCCGAAATCAGTGTTCCCGCGTGGCCGATACCGACCCAGAACACAAAGTTCACAATTGGCCAGCCCCAATAGGCCGGGTTGTTGTTACCCCAGACGCCGACACCGGACATCAACAGGTGGTTGACCAGTCCGCCAAGAATCCCTAGCAAACTCATCGCCATCAGCAACAAAATCCACCAGATCTTGGGCGCTTTTTCGGCTTCCCAGAATCCGCACGCAGTCTCGGTGACGCCCTGGTAATCCAGACCACCCAAAACCAGCGGCGTACGCTTTGAAGCGTCGTCGTACGTGTTGTCCAAACCGTGGGGATCAACCGTCGTAGCCATTCTTGTTTCCGTCTAACTTAATCTAAAGTGTTTTGTTCGTTGTCGTGTGCCTATAAGCCTGATGCCAGATCAGGCTTTGCCGGTCGCTTCTTCCGCTTCAACCGCTTCTTTTTTGTAGTCGCGTGGTCTTGAAGCACGGTCGTCCGAGTCGATCATCCACGGGTGAACGTTTCTCACCCGAGCCAGATAAACCGTACGCGGCCAGTTGTTCAACTCCTCGAGCATCGAGTAAGCACGTGGACTGTTGTGAGCCACATGCACGTCGCTGCCGACACGATTCAAATCGCCAAACGTGATCGCCTGCGTCGGACATGCGTCCTGACAGGCGGTCGTGATTTCGTTGTCGCCAATTTCCCGATGCTCGGCCTTGGCCTGAATTTTTGTGTTCTGAATGCGCTGAACGCAGTAAGTACACTTCTCCATGACGCCCCGGCTGCGAATCGAAACTTCCGGGTTCATCATCAAGTTCTGCAAGTTGCGATCACCAGGCGGCAGCTTGTCGGCACCCGGGTACTTGAGAAATGTCTTGGCGTCGGAGTAATTGAAGAAGTTGAATCGCCGCACTTTGTAAGGACAGTTGTTGCCGCAGTAACGCGTGCCGATGCAACGGTTGTAGACCATGTCATTGAGGCCTTCGCTACTGTGAACGGTCGCGGCGACAGGACAAACCGTCTCGCAAGGAGCATTCTCACAGTGGTGACAGGCCACCGGTTGGTGAACGATCATCTTGTCATCGCTCTCGGCGGCGTCATCGTTGTACAGGTTGTTGCCGTAGTAACGATCGATGCGAATCCAGTGCATCTCGCGGCCACGACGGACATCATCACGACCGACAACCGGCACATTGTTTTCGCTCTGGCACGCA
>CALKXO010000260.1 GCA_938003615.1 uncultured Pirellulaceae bacterium
TCGACGGCTGACCGTGCACCGGAACCGAGAGGGTCGCACTTTCGAGTAAGGCTTTTTGAGCCACCCGTAGAATCTCTTTTTGTCTACTAGCGATATTGGCATTTACAAACTTCTGAAAATTCGCTTTGTCTCTTAAGACACCGTCGGGCTTTACTTCCGAGAGCTTCGCCAGCAACGTTAGGTCTTTCACTGTGGGGACTAGCTTGACGTTTTCGCCTTCAACCTTCAACGAAACGGTGGCTGAACATGCACCGCTCACTAGGAAGATGGCTGCAATATCTTTGGTTCGTTCACCGTTTGTGATCTTTCCAGATATCTTGATCGGCATCTGAATCGAAAGGGCGGTCTCAATTTTGTCATTAGTCAATGTGAAAGTTTTAAACTCAAACTTCGCGTCTTTGATTTGTTCAGTAGCAAAACGCATTTCCCCTTCGAATAGTCCGGCAGTAACGAGCCTTGTCGGCTTGTCGGCAAACTCTGCAAGCAGTTTCTGCTCGAAGATCTTAGCGACTCCCTGGCGAAACGGGCCGTCTCCCGTCTGTGCCTCGCACCTAACTGGGGAAACACAAATGCAAACAGTGAGCACAACGGAAATGCCAAAATGAGACATACGGCACCTAGAGATTGAAGTTAGCATTAGTCCAAATCTTGCGGAGGAATTCTTCGAGTTCCGTCTTGAGATGGCTCAGGTCCCTCAAGCCTTTCACTTCGAACCCGTAACTTGAAACTGGGATCTTCATTTCGCCAACTGTGCCACCATAGGCAACAAGGTCCACTCTTCTCGAGGCGGTTACTTGCCACATGGCTCGGAGTTCCTTAAACCGGGTCTGGATCTCAGGAAAACCAATGTCGTGGAAGATAAATTGCCCGGACCAATTGGCTTCGCCGACACGTTCCAGGATTTGGTCACCAAGATCTTTCTTGTTCAGTTGCTTTTGTTCTGAAATCTTACCGATGTCAGGCATATCCACAGAAAATTCCAACTTGGGTTTGTTTCCGAAGTACTTGCCTAAGTCCCGTTTTGCGATGTTGGATGCCACCTTGGACAGATGTTGACTTAGCCGTAAATGTACAGCCTTCCCTCCAATAATTTGCGTCGCATCCACGGAACAATCCGGATTCCAGCCAAAGACCAAAAATATTTCATCAGCAACCTGCACAATCTCTGCTGATGCGGGGGCAAAAGGAAACTCGTCTAATACTTTTTTGAAAGCAGTCGATTCTTTGTCGAACAGACGATTGAGCTGAAGCACTGCAAGTTGCCCAAGGACATTCGTCAAATCGAATCGAATCTGCAGATTACCATCTTCGCGTCCGCCTTGTTTGCCAAGCGTAAATTTAATCTGCTTGCCCAGTTTGGCTGCCTGCGCCCGACCTTGAATGCCCATAAACTTCTGCCCCTGCAGAGTCTGGAACCTCGCTTTGAACTTGATAGGGATGTTCTTGCGATTTGGGACCTCAACATCAACACCATACTCACGAAATCGGGCAACTTTCAGATTGGCTGAGATCGGAAATGTTACTTCGACGGACTGTCGACCAATTGCGTGATACTCAATCTCACTAAATTCTCGGAAATGGAAATCAGCTTCTATCCTCGTACCGCTTTCCGTGCCCTCGTCGATGTGGTAACTGTAATCAGTGTTCGCGAGCAAGGCTGGAATTAGCCCCAGATTAATCGCAAGCCAATCCGTTTCGGCTTCAGGTTTCGGAACACCATTCGGGGCTGGCATGTCGTTAATTAAAGTCACAAAAACTGAATACTCAAAGAGTGCAGGCAGCGATCGCTGGATGGCAACTTTGAATCCGTTGATAGACAGTTCGACGTCGATGGAGTTCGTCCCCAACAGTGACGCGATGTCAAGAGAAGTCCTGTCTTCAACTCCGCTCCTGCCCTTCTTGATCTCCAATAAGGTTTCTGCGGAGCCAAGGGGAAACGTGAGTTCCCCCTCACCCAGAAGCCTCATCCCGTTCACATAAAATGCGTATGCTTCTTTGTTTCCACGGCTGATCTTGATTGAGACCGGTTTTGAAGCATCAAGAACGGCATCAACGGGGAAGACCTGTGACAGAGGGATGCGAATCTCCTGAAATTTCGTGAAGACGTCGGATTGCTCCTGGTCGTTCCTGAACGCATATTGCCAGTGCCGAGAATTCCAATTGAGCACATCACGATAAACCCCAGGGCTGTGCAGGGCTGCCTTGTATGGCGATGCAGTGGAAGCAAAAGCATCCGGGCGTTTGATCTTGCTCAGCTCTTCGATTACATCTGCTGAGGGCACGACAATCCGGATTCCATCACGATCCATTGCTGAGAAACCAATTAACTCGCCGTCATCATTTACGATAATGCCTCCTGATGCTGCTGGCATCGGAGTCACAGGGTAGAACTGAAAAAAGGACGCCGACATCTGCTCAAATTGATTCTCCAGTGACTTTAAACGGTTCGCCGGAACCAACGCTCTATCCAGCGTTCCTCGCCGCTCAATGAAACCATCGCTAGCGATGGAGATTAAGCCCGCAGGAATCGAGTCTGCGATTGGAACGGCCGGTAAGAGCAGTTTCCGTCTCTCCTGCAAATTGGTCAGGGTGGTAACGCCAGGGCTTGGCTCGCAATAGATAACCGACAGATTGAATTCAGGAAGTGCCCTCGAGCCGAACGCAATCAGTTTTTGACCGTCATAAGCGACTTGAACTTCACGTGTGGCGAGCTGAGTGCAACATAGCACGGATACGAACTCTTCATTGGCCTCCCAGATGGTTCCTACTCCTCTTCTTCCATTTCCATCTTTGATCAGCGCGAGGCACTCTTGAGCGGCGATAAAACCAACATTGTACGAGTCCGGGTAGGTGAGCCCGGGCCAAAATTGACGCTGTTCGATGTCGAGCAACTGTTTGCCCCAGTTACGGATGGCTTCCTTAATTTCGAATGATCGAACGAGCCAAACGTTCGTTTTCTGATTGCGTTGTCCAACAGCGACCAGCCCAACAAGCTTTCCATTCAGCTCTGAAAAGACCGGACTACCCAAATACCCGACACCCACATCGGCTCCACGGATCTGATGAAAGAAGCGATTGGAGGCGCTTGCCCCAGGCCAGACTTCATTTGAACTGCTGAGCTTTGAGAGCTGGACAGGTATCATCTGGTCTGCCGTTTTCAGTTTCCGCACGGCATGCTTTCTACTGACGTCGGATCTGTTCCCAGCAAGAATATATGAGTTGGGCACACCGCGTTGAACGAGATTCTTGGAATTCTCAAGCCGATCGAACGCGATCGGTTTGCGCCCCCTTTCTCTGATTCTTTGCACCGATTCCGGCTTCAGTTTGAAAATCACCAAATTATCTATGGGCGACGCATAAAACTCTGGTTCAACAAGTTTGGTCAATGATGTGGAAAGTGGTTCTAGCCTGACAGATTTCTTTTGGTAGAAGCTGTCGTACGTTGTTGCGAGAAAGGTGTCATCAGATTCGGGCCCTTCAATCATGACTCCGGTTGCCAATGCACCGTCGAATTCCAGCCGAATCAACGGATCAGCGAAGTCTTTGATGGAAATAGCCGTCTTACCTGCCAGCATAGGGAAAGCAGACAGAGGCCAAGTTTGTGGGCGATCTATAGCGGCTACCGCATCAAGGCGCTCGAAGGAAGTTCGAATCTCGTCAGATGTGATTGCCCAACTCAATCCTTTGTTCGGGTTTCCTCCTTCTACGATTCCTGCGAGTTCTTTTGTCTTGTTGTCGACTACCGGACCGCCGCTAAAGCCAGCCTTAATTTTGTCGTTTCGAAACACAAAAACTGCCAATTTTTTCGCCTCGTCTTCGGACACTGGAGCATCCTCAGCACCGATCGTGCTTATTCGCTCGATCTTGACATCGGCGACTTGATTCCAGTCTTCCCCGTCCGGTGGATTTCCAACGGAGCTCGCCTCACGTCCCGATAAATCTTCGCCGGCCTTGGACAACTGGATTGGAACTTTATCCCATTGATCTAGAGTCTTCTTCGACGCTTCGTTGCACTTAAAGATGCAAAGGTCACGACTGCGAAAAACCGTGAATTGTGTGTCCACAATTTCTGATAGTGGGACTGGATTCTCGTTGCGGTCATGAGTTAGCAGAATGCTTTTGGGGCGATCTGCAATTACGTGGAACGCTGTCAAGAGATATCGTTCCTCGTTGAATACAACGAAAGTCATTGTCCCAACACTCTTGTCTGTCTCGATGCGAATAGCGTGCCTCCGCGGATCCTCCGCGAAGGCAGCTGCGTTCAGTGCCACAAAAACTACAGAAAACAAAAGCCAGCGGTTGTACGTCATTTGCATCACGCCCATATATACAGTCACTTAGTCAAGGAGGTCTACAAGATCATCCGCATCAACAGTCTGGTCTTGCCAAACGGATTTCATCACTTCAAGATCCGTTCTCGATTGGCCTTGGATCATTCGTTTGGAGGTGCGATCCAATCTGCCATCTCCATTGAGGTCGGCGCGTGGAAAATTGTTTTCCTCGTTCGTCTTCTGACCATCACCGTTTGCGTCAACTGTCGAATCGCCTGCTTCAATCGACTTAAGATGGCTTCGGAAGATCAGAAAGTCGCTCATGTTCACTGCCCCATCACTGTTAAGGTCCGAGAGGTCGTTCAATGACGTGGCTTTGCAGGCGACAAGCGCGTCGAACGCATTGACGGTCGGAGCTGGTGACTGAGTAGCTGGCCGATTATTGTCCCAAACATCAAGGATCTTCAAGACTTGCTCAGCCGAGAGTTCGGGATTGTATGCATACATCAATCCGACAAGTCCCGTGATGTGTGGCGCTGCCATCGAAGTCCCACTGAACACTGCAAGTGTCTTACTGTCTGCTGTAGGCTGGGGTACAAACGGATCCTGGTGAGAAACTGTGCTCAGGATGTTCACGCCAGGTGCAGAAATACATCCGGTTACATTTGAGAAATCCGCGTTTGAGATCGTCCCATCTGCAAGTGGTCGATCGATTGCTTCAACAACAACGATATTCCTCGCGGGGGTGTCAAAATCACCCTGGTGCAACGCTGCCCAATTGAAAGGGCTGCCCCAATGAGCCAGGATCGGCGAGGGAAGCACTCCGGGGCGAGAATCGTTACCAGCAGCAGAAACGATAATGATATTCCGCTCGAAAGCGAGCTCAGCAATCGTTCGCATCAACCGCCCGTGATCACTAACGATTGCTTGTATGTCCAGGTCATTGTTGGGGTCTCTCTGTTCATTTTGAACCCAGTTATAGCCAAGGCTTAGATTGATCACCTTAACTCCATCCTTGAAATTTGCAGCTTCAGTGCCACCGTGTTCGATAATAAATTTGACCACGTTTGACATCACATCTGTGATGATCAAAGAGATCGCGGGAGAATTGACATTCGCGAACGGTATGCTGTCCATCGTTGCCACAAGTCCATTTGCAGAAGGTATTTCCACACAACCATCAATGCCGTCCCCATCATCCCAAGTTCCAAACACAGTGCCGGCAACGTGCATGCCGTGGTCGGATCGCTTCCGAGTTGTGGTAGGGGAATGCTTGAAATTCACGTCATCATGCGACGCGAAACCAGAGTCTAGAATCCCGATCAACGGCGGTTGGCCAACCTTCTTTATGGCATCGCGGAAGTTCCAGGCAGATGGGAAATTCATGAATTTCAATCCCCAGTTGCCGTCTCTCTTCTGGCTTGCTGGCGAACCTACGCCGGTTTTCCAGTCCCAATGGTGGACCGCACCGCCTCGGTCTCTACCCTTGCCATTCGTTGGAGCTGGGATTCGAGAGACACCAATCAGAGTGTTTGGGGCTGCCAGTAGAATTTCAGGTTCTTCCAAGAGTTTTTTCCGAAAATCCCCGAGTGATAAAACGGATTTCACTGAGGGGATTTGGGCGTTTGTTACCTGCGAACTAATCTGTGCCGGGATCTGCATGTCGGCACTAAACTCGTCTGCCACGCTAACAACGATTACACCGATTTCCGGGATCGCGTTCACGATCTTCGCCCCATACTTCCCATCCAGTGTTCCCGCGAGAGCTTCTATATTGTCTGGGGAAACATCTGGCTTCAGCTGAACGATAAGTTGTCTGCGGTTCAACCTCACCCCGACGGAGTCTTCTGCATCCGTCGCGGCCGAGTAGGTCTGCTTAGGCTCGGCTACACCACTTACGAGCCAGTTTTTTACGAATTCTTCAGGTTCTGATACATGCGATTCGCGCATCTTGAACTTATTAAGTGCCCGCGACAATTTTTTGTAGCTGTCTATCTTTGCTCGATCTTGGGCAAATGAGGTTTGGGGCATCCAAGCTTGAAACAGGGCTAAGTGCATCACAATAATGATTAGTTTTTTCACAGCCATTTCTCCATGACATTTTCTAAGGGAATACTTTTTTTGTTTCTTCGAAGTGCACGGTAGGGAATACCGCGTCTGATTGGACACTCAGGCTTCGAATCGTTTTTAAAAGCGACTTCGTACATTCACCGGAACTTCCCACTACGAGGCTCCCACCCTTTCTAGTAGGGACAAACAATTCGGCTCTGCCATTTAGTAAAGCCATCACCA
The DNA here is from genome assembly GCA_938003615.1 of uncultured Pirellulaceae bacterium. Classification (GTDB taxonomy): domain Bacteria; phylum Planctomycetota; class Planctomycetia; order Pirellulales; family Pirellulaceae; genus Mariniblastus. The sequence continues at coordinate 6,564 of CALKXO010000260.1, forward strand.
CAATGGTCCATCTGACTCGTACGCTGCTTGAGAAAGTGACAGCGATCCGACACGCGGAATTCTCCGAAGGATTTCGATACAAGTTGTGAGAACCGACGTCTCGGACACGCATGTCCCAAGAATACATGTTGCCTAGAAAGGACACGTGTTCCTTTTCGGGTTCGAATAAAACCCCCAACTTCCAACGTCGATCAGTTTCCTGAATCGAACCCACTTCGCAACAGGCGGACAATCGGGCGATACGTTC
>CALKXO010000261.1 GCA_938003615.1 uncultured Pirellulaceae bacterium
TAATTCAGAATATGGTTCTCGCAACGAGTTGTTGTCGAAGACGTGGTCGGGAGGCGAGGTCGACGATGCCCGAGTCGAATACGATTACGACCTGGCGTTGCGTGAGACGGAAGCACGCCGTTATTCCGACGCGACCGGAACAAACCAGATCGGCAGCACGGAGACGGCTTATGACGGTACTGGCCGCCGAGTCCGCATCACTCACCTCGACGGCAGTAATATCGTCTTGGCCAATTACGAATACGAATTTGACAATACGAATCGAATCACACAGCAAACGATCGATGATGACATTGTCGATTACACCTACGATTTGACGGGACAATTACTAACGGCCGACCATTCCGATCCTGCGATTCCAGATGAGTTCTACGTTTACGACCTGAACGGTAACCGGATCGAGTCCCACCTGCATGGTACTGATTACGTCACCGGCCCCAACAATCAACTCTTATCCGATGGTGAGTTCAACTACGAGTACGATGACGAAGGCAACCAGATTCGTCGTACGAATATTGCAACGGGTGAAGTCACAGAGTTCGAATACGATCACCGCGACAGATTGATCAGAACGACAGTCAAGTCATCCGGTGGCATCATTACCAGTGAAAGCCAGTACATCTTTGATGTCTTTGGCAGAAGAATCGCGGTCATCAACGATGCCGATGGTGCCGGACCAATGGAAGCGGTTCGCACAAACACAGTCTTCGATGGTGACAACGCATGGGCCGACTACAACGAGGCTGGCGAAGCAATTGCCCGCTATCTTTTTGGCGACACCATCGACAGCAGCATCGCAAGATGGCGATCTGGTGAAGGCACCGCTTGGTATCTCACCGATCATCTTGGAACAGTTCGCGGTGTCATCGACGCACTTGGCGTGCTGCAAAACCAGACCACCTATGACAGCTTTGGGCAAATCTTGAGCGAAACCAACGCTCTGTTTGGTGATCGCTACAAGTTCACCGGAAGGGAATTGAATTCGGGTGACGATTACTACTATCGAGCTCGAATCTACAACGCGAGTCAGGGGCGATTCGGAAGTTTGGATCCGATTAGTTTTCAAGCAAGAGATGCAAATCTGTTCCGCTATGTCGCCAACGCGCCGTTAAATGCGTTTGACCCAACGGGCACTTTGGGCGTTGACGACTATGCGTTTATAGCATTTATCGTTCTTGACATTATTGTCCTAGGATTGGAATGTGCTGGAATCGATCCTATTCCCGGCCCAGATTTTTGCAACATTGTGTTGCTTGCTGTGGGGATCTGGAATGGAGAGCCTTTGGCAAGGCTCATAGATGCACTGGATATACCTCCGCCACCCGATCAGCAGGAGTAAAAACTCTCTGCATTCGATGAATGCGCGGGTAAAGGAAAGATGGCTAACATGCCAAAAAAGGCAAGTCGTTTGCCGGGCTAACGTTTTCGTTGAACACGTTAGAAACAGTAACTAATTGATGAGTTATTTTGCAATCGTTGAATAACGGATAGGAACTACAATGGCATTGATTGCATTTTTCTTTTTTCAAGCTTACCTAGTCGGCATGGTGTTAATTTTCGCTTTATTGTGGAAACCTCAACGAAGGTTATCAACGCTTTTACTTGGATTCGGCTGTGCGCTTTTTTACCTATTAATTAATTTTGTTTTTCTCACTGACCACACGGTTTCGTTTTGGCACGTGTTTTGTCAGATTGCGATAGTTTCGGTTCTAGCCGCCGTATTTGAGGTAAGATTCCACGTGAAAGGAGCAAGAGTTTGATATCAACAGCAATCTGCTAACAGCGGTTGGCCCCAACAATCAGTTGCTCTCAGATGGCGAGTTCAACTACGAGTACGATGACGAAGGAAATCAGATTCGTCGTACTGATATCGCGACCGGTGAAGTAACTGAGTTCGAATACGATCACCGAAATCGGTTGACACGTTCAACGACTCGATCATCCGGCGGAATCATCACCAGCGAAAACCAATTCGTGTTCGACGTCTTTGGTAGACGAATCGCGGTGATCAATGATGCTGATGGTGCCGGGCCGATGGAAGCCGTTCGTGAAAACTTCGTCTACGATGGCGACAACGTCTGGGCCGACTACAACGAAGCTGGCGAAGCCATCGCGCGATATCTGTTCGGCGATGGAATTGACTCGAACATCGCCCGCTGGCGAGCAGGCGAAGGAATCGCATGGTATCTAACGGATCACCTTGGATCGGTGAGAGGCATCGTCGACGCTCTTGGCGTTCTTCAGAACCAGACCACCTATGATAGCTTTGGGCAAATCTTGAGTGAAACCAACTCGCTGTTCGGTGATCGCTTTAAGTTCACCGGAAGAGAACTGAATTCGGGCAGTGATTACTACTACCGAGCGAGAGTGTTCGACGCGAATTTGGGACGATTTAGTTCAGCTGACCCACTCGGGTTTGGCGGGCGTGATTTAAATCTGCATCGGTACGTGGCAAACAGGTCTGTCAATGCGGTTGACCCTACAGGACAAGCATTGATTAGCAGAGCTACGACGATGACAATTATTAATTTTGCGGTACCGGCAATAGCTGGATTTACTGGTTGCCTCTTTGGGGATTTGATTGTCGATGGCAAGGTTAACGGAAATCCAGCAGAAACGGTCGTACGCGGCGGCATATTTGGGTTGGTAAGTTTGATTTTCAAAAGCCTTGCAAAACAGATTGGTGCTAAACCACCAATTGCGGGATTGGCTGTAGCTTCTTTCTTTATTGGTTCTTTTGTGTGTTTAGACAAACCTTTTGAAAACCGCCTCTAACAAACCGTTGAATTGATGGTTCGTCAGTAAGCCGAGATTGGCGTGTGGTCTTTTACGAAATGAAACTTTATGTTTTCCCTGCTGTGTGCTCTCTTGGTTACGGTTGTATATGTTCTGATCGGCGCGCTAATCGATCTCGTTTGTCAAGGCCAGTTACCAACCGTCATCCCACTGCTTGAGAACTCATCTGGAATGGAAGGCATTTTGGCTGGCTTGGCGATGATGCCTGAAGTAATCGTTTTGCTGGCCATTTTCGGAACCACAACTCCCGACGAGAGTTCCACTGAGGAGGGGCTTCTTCTTGATCAGTTTCTCTTTCGTATTGTCGGTACATCCAAGACAACACTGATACTGTCCTCTTTGATTCTCGCAGCACTTCTTTCAAGTTTTGTGTATCTAGTTTGGTCAACTCTTTCTATCTCCAAGGAGCTGGACACTCGCAACTGTGTGTGTCTCGCAATAACTTTTGTTGCCGTAATCTCAGTGTTCGTCATTACCACAGAAGGTTCGAAAAAACTGGACGAGGCGTAGACATCTGAGTATTTAGCAAGTGTTGTTTTGGAGGCGTTGGGTCAAAAACCTCAGACGGCTGATCGAACTGAAAAAACGTGATAGAACGACTGACTTGCGAGCCCGATTTTGGGTTGAGATTGGTTCGCAATGGCTTGCTCAGTTTGACATTGGGTGGCAAAAATGAGTTCGACTCTCCGTTCGGCGCAGCACCGAATGGATTGCTCTTTGACAACTGAAAAAAAGAAACGCTAACCGACGTCTCTCGGTTCAGCGATGCCACAGGCACGAACTTGGTCAGTCGCACGGCGAACAGCTTTGATGCCCTTGGGCGGATTACTCAGATATCGCATCTGAATTCGGTTGATTCTGT
>CALKXO010000262.1 GCA_938003615.1 uncultured Pirellulaceae bacterium
TGGTTATAGACCCACTGTTGGATCGGCAACGTAAATGGGATGTGAGTCAGTGCGGCGACGATCCACAGTTTGGGTAGTCGTCGGGTCAGATAACGTACGGCCCTAGCGCCGCCACGACGTGTGCTGGCGGTGTCGACGACGTACATCTGTTTCATCATTTGATCGTAAGTCAGATCGGGGAAACGGCGTGCTACCTCGGGATCATGCAGCGACATAAAAGTAAGTCTGTGCCCGCCATCAAATTTCAACAGATTGCGAACCTGCCCAAGGCAAAACACGCACTTGCCGTCATAGATAACCACATCGGCATCGGGATGGTCGGCGGGCGTCGGCAAATCTTCAGGCGTGTGACGAAGCACTTCCTCGTTACCGTCAGCGTCAGGCTTAGCCGCCGCTGGATCAGATTTTGGAGTTTCGATGCTCAACTGATTCGCCCTGATTTGTTACCTACCTGTTCTTAAACCGCGAGTCGGACGGGATTGTCCGATCTACGACGAGTTTTCGGGATAGGTTGTTAGTCGCGTTAGATAAAACGGTGATCAAAATTACGGACTGTCTCGTCCGGCCTTTAGAAAACTCGGCTTTTAGAAAACTCGGCCTCTAGAAACTATACCGAATTTCCTTGCCGGATGTCTCTGGAAAATCGCCGCACAGCATCAAAAGCCAGCCCCTGTTATCCCCGAACGGGAAAATCAGTATAAATAGAGATCCTGCTGCTTTCTCGAACGGTGTATACTTAACCCGATAGTCGTGGGAACGGACTGTTCTGAGACAGATTCTTAGACGATTGGGGCGACGATGGATGAAATCAACAAAAAAGTTAGGGCCGCTCGCCAGCGTGTAATGTGGAATCACTTTCTGCGCGTCATCGCATGGACACTGTTGGCCACGATGTTGCTGATTGCTGTCGGAATCGCAGTCCCCAAAATCTGGCATCTGCCGTTTTTAGACGATCCCGAAGCGGCCAATTTTTGGACAGCCGGATGGGCGATCGGTGGAGCGGTCGCGGGGCTGGTATTGGCTGCCGTATTGACGATTGCGCGGCGAGAGTCGCTGTTGAATATTGCGGTAGAGGTGGATCAACGGTTTGGCCTCAAATCACGCCTCTCCAGTACGCTGGCCATGTCGGCCGATGCCCAAAGTTCGGTGGCCGGTGCGGCGCTGGCCGAGGATGCCGCCAAAGAAGCTTCCATGATCGACGTGAGGGATGAATTCAAAATCGAAACGCCTTGGCAACTGTGTTTGCCACTTTTGGCCGTCATACTAGTTTTCGGTTTGCTGTTTATTCCCAACGCGACCAACGACGAGGTGGCGGTGAAACCGGACTCTAGCCAACCGTCAGACGAACGCGCCAAAGTGAGAACGGCCGTGGAGCAACTAAAAAAGAAGATCCGCGAAAAGCGCGTCAGCACTGGCCTTAAAGATGCGGATTTGAATTTTGACAAATTTGAGAAAAGTCTAGACGACGTCCAGCAGGACAAAGCGATCGACAAGAAGCGCGCGTTGGTAAAACTGAACGACTTAAAGAAGCAGATCGCGGAGCAACAGAACAGATTGGGTTCCACGAAGTCGTTTAAAGACGCGCTGAACAAGCTGAAAGACATTGGCAACGGTCCCGCAAAGCAACTGGCCGACGCGATGAAGCGAGGCGATATGATGGCGGCCCAAAAAGCGATCAAGAACTTGGCCAAACGGCTCAAGGACGGGAAGCTGACCAAAGACGAGCAAGCGCGATTAAAGAAGGATCTTGAAAAAATGGCTGAACAGATGAAAGCCATTGCAGAGGCTCAGCGTCAGAAGAAGGACGAGCTTGCAAAGCAGATCGCTAAAGCGCAAGCGGAGGGTGATCTCGACAAGGCATCGCGGCTTCAGGAAAAGTTGGAGCAGGTGAAGAAGCAGGACAATCAAGCCAAGAAGATGCGAGAGATGGCCAAGAAACTTGGCCAGTGTGCCGAGTGCATGAAACAGGGAGGCAATCCCAAGCAGGGGCAGGCGGGCGCCCAGGGGCAGGCCCAAAAATCGCCTGCCGAGGCCGAAGCGCAAATGCGAGAAGCGGCAGAGCAGATGGAGGACCTTGCCAAACAGCTCGAAGACATGCAGCAGGAGATGGAAGAGCTGCAGGATATGGAGGAGATGCAGCAGGCGATCGCCGACGCGAAAGCGGAAATGAATGGTCAGCCTTGTGAGGATTGCCAAGGCGACGGGAACGAAGCAGGTGACCAGCCGGGCAAGGGCATGGGAGAAGGCAAAGGCGGGGGACGCCGCCCGAAGGAGGAGAACGAGACGGGCAACTTTAAGTCGCGCGTGCGTGGCAAATTAGAAAAAGGAAAGATCGTGATCACTGGGACGGCTGACGGCGAAAATTTGACGGGGCGCACTGCTGCTGAAGCACGTGAGATTATCGACGCCGAAATGAGTTCGAAAAAGGAAACGGTGGAAAATCAGTTGCTGCCCAGATCGCAACGCGCACACACGCGTCAATACTTTCAGTCGTTGCTTAAAGGTCAGTCGCAATGAAACGACTCGTGCGCGACGTGCTGATTTTGATTGCTTTTTGCAGCGCGTTTTACATGTTGACTCTGTTTGTCGGTAGGGAAGACAAATTCAGCCGTGAGCGATCCAATTTCTCGCGCGAACGAATCCTCGCCGACGATAGTGTCTCCAACCGAGATTGGGAGTCGGCGATCGCGCACTACGACAAACTGCTTGAGGAGGATCCGTTCAACGAACTGGCGATGGTACGCAGAGCACGTGCTGATCTACAGTTGACTGAAGCGCGCGTGAAAAATCTCAGGCAACGCAGGGCCAGTGCGGGGGAAGATCAGGAGCGTCTTGAGCAGATTGATTCAGAAATCGCGAAATTCGTTGCTGAGTCCATCGCCTCCCAAGAACGGTTGCTCTTGTCTTCTCGATTCCGCGATTCAGCCATCCGAAACGTAGTGATTTTGCATTGTATTGGGGAGAATATCCCGGAGGCGATTGAGGCACTCGAAGCCTATGCCAACGAGACTTCAACCGGACCGGCGAATCGACCACTTTCGATCGATTCTCGGCTGAAGGTTCTGCAGAGGGAGCCGGCCTTTATCAAGTTGTATGTCAAGGAACGCGAGGCGAGCGCCTTTTATCGTCAATGATACGATGATCTTTTACGAGAGTGGACGTTTCACGAAAGGCTGACGCCGGCGCGACTAGCGTGTGATCCAGTGACGAGTCCAGACACTGATCAAATCGGCAACGTCCGTGACGTCTTGACGACGATTGCGCAGCAAGTGGTCGGAGCCATTGAGCGTGACAAGTGACTTATTGCCCTGCCCCCACTCAAGCAGCCGAAGGGCGTGTTCGAATTTAACCGTTGCATCGGAGGGGGAATGCAAAATCAAATGCGGTTTGTCGGTCGATTCGATTTCCTTTTTTAGATCGAACTGGCGCATGGATTCGAGCATCTGCCGGGAGATCGTATGAGTGATTCCGCCGATCACGACGTCACCGCGTCCGATGCTATCGATCTCCGGATTGGAGACTGACAGGAAACTGGCCAAGTGTGCTGTACATGAAGGAGCGGCCAGCGTCGCAATCGCTTGAACAGACGGAACGTGCATCGCACTGGCCATCACCGCCGCACCGCCAAGTGAATGGCCGATCATCAATTCGGGAGCGTCAACATTTTCGCCCGTCCACTGGCAGGCTGATTGAAGGTCTTCGAGGTTCGTTTGAAAGTTGGAGTCAGCAAATTCGCCTGTGCTGCCGCCGAGTCCGCGGAAGTCAAAACGGACGACGGCGACGCCGTTTTCAGCCAGTCGTCGGCTGATTTTGACGATCGCTTTGAGATCTTTGGTGCAGGTAAAACAGTGTGCGAAAACGGCCGTCGTGATGGGAGTGTCTGTGGGTGAATCCACAATGGCGGCCAGTTTTGAGCCCGTGGAAGTGTCGATTGTGGCGCGTCGAGTTGGCATAATAGGAGCGTTCTACTGTGTGTCGCGGCGGAGGAGGCAACGCCGTAATCAAATTCAGTGATCAAGTTGGAGCGTCGCGAATAAATCTCGGCTACCCACGGATTTCGTTGAAGTGAAAACTTCACCAAATTGAAAACCGGCGGCAATTCCAGCAATCGAATCCATCGCGTGGACTTTGTCAAACACGTATGCTTTTTCTGGCGGAAATTGAGTTTGATAGCATTTGATGGCCGCCATTTTCTGATCGTGGCAATGGGAAATGTCATGGACAAATTGATTTGGGCCATTGCCTGTCACGCCGGATTCCAACATCAGACTGTAATAGATCTGTCGCTTGATCGTGTGGACAGGTAGGCCATCGAAATGCTCATCCCATTTGGTTAGTCGCGAATAGAACACGGCCGCGTCGGTTATTTGAGCCGCTTGCCAGTGATCGGGCGATGCCGTTGGCGTTTTCTCTCCCAGTCCAATGACGAGGCTCGGTTTGAAGATGCGGAATTGTTTCGCCAACGCGACGCGGTTTTCGAATGAGTCAAATAGCCGTCGGTTCGGCAGATCCAAGATAACTCGTTTAGCAATTCCAAGTACTGCTGCCGCGGCTTGAGCCTCGGCAACGCGCACGTTTGGGGACGGACTGCCGGGTGTCGGTTCGCCATCGGTTAGATCGATGATGCCGACCTTCAAGCCAGATTTCGCTAATGCGGCCAGCGTCCCGCCGCATCCAATTTCGCAGTCGTCAGGGTGAGCTCCCACTGCGATGATATCTAGTGTGTCCATGGCTTTCGGTCTATTGTAAATCGTCGTGTTCGCGTTTGCCTTCACCTTCGGCTCCGCGCAATCACGCTCGCGCCTTAGGTTTCGTTTTGCAAAATGCGACTATTTGGGAAAGATGATTGTTCGAACCTGTTTAAGCGGGATGACAATTGGCTTCTGATCCATCCAAGTCAATTGGACCTGACGTTTTTTCAAAAGTTCTAGTTGAAACGTCTTTCCTTTACCAAGCATGAACCGCTGACCGTCATTGAGTTCAATGAAGCCTGTGTTGGGGGCCGATCGGTAAAGCACTGGTTGCTTATTCCAGAAAGTTGGAAGTTGAGCCGCTGCGGTATCGGCGTAGTCGAACGATGTTTCCGATGGCGTGGGATCTTCTTGGTTTTCTTTTGCTTGGGGATCTTCACGCCCGAGCATTACTTGTTGCTGTATCTTCTTTTTGACGGTCCAAGATACACCTTTTAC
>CALKXO010000263.1 GCA_938003615.1 uncultured Pirellulaceae bacterium
GACTCCAAGTGACTGTTGTCGACCAAACTGTCCCGCCCCCTCGATGTCGTACAGCCATTCGTCGCCGCCATACAAACGACCGCCGACCGTGTGAAGGTTCTTCCGAGCCCCCGGAACATCGTCGTCGAGTCCAATATAGTAGAGGTCCATCTTGTTTTCATTTGGCCCAGTGTAGGTCGAGAAAATCCCGTAGAATGCCCGGTCAAAATCCGTTTCGTCAAATTCGTCAACCAGCACCGGTACGCGTTGCATATAGAACGCATCGATTCGAAGGTTATCAAACTTTTTAATTAGCTTGATTCCGTCGTGCGAACGGCTTGTGTTTGCCCAGCCGGGGCCTGCGATAATTCGACGTGAGCCGTACTGCAATTGCTGACGTCCAAGTCGGAAGGTTGTGCTTTCGTTGGGCGTGATATCAACAAATAGGTTGAGGAAATCTCCTCTGTTCCTTTCGTTGCCACGTGGTAAGTAGCCAAACGTACTTGCCGGTGCATCGGCATAGATTCCTTCGGCGAAGATTCGGAAACGTTTACCGATGTGCCAGTCTGCGAATAGTCGAGCCTGTAACAGTAGGTGGTTCGTTGCGCTGCCATCGAGGAATTGAGATCCTGCGAGTCGTGCCAAACCTTCTTCATAGTGATAACGCAATCGGAATCGTCCGCCGACATCGATCCATGATTCATCCTCTTTGCTGGTGCGTCCGATGCGCTTCAATGAATCGCCGAGGCAACTTCCCTCATAGTCTGCGTCGTCGAGGTAGCTGTAGTCATTCCAGAAGTGAAGCCCTTTGTGCGAACCACCGCAAGCTTTGTCATTGGCCTCGTTGCCGATAGCGCGGAAAAAATTGCCTACTGGAGAAATCGCATGATGCTGACTGCAATTGGGGCAGCCACAACTAGTCGGACCGCTGACTTCAGATTTGGCGGCGCTTTGTACGGAGCATGCTTCGCATTTGCCAGACAGATCTAGTGTTTCGCCAGATAGGTCTAGTGTTTCGCCCAACTGATAATCCACACCGGCAAAAACGGGCTCGGAACTCATGGCGCTCGAATAGTCGTAGTCTGATGACTGAGCGCTCGATTGGCTTGCCGTCAAAACGATGAAAGCGATGCAAATGAAGGGGAGAAGTTTAGGCTGCATTTTGCTGGTTCAAGTACGTTATTGACCGAAAGACATCGCCTTCGGTATCGGCCCAATTTTTTCTAACGATTAGCCTGCGAGGCAAAACCTGCAAATCTTCGTTGACCAGACATTTTGCGGTTGGAATTGAATATTTCAACGTTTACGGATCGGTAAACTCTTCAAACGCTCGGAGAATCCGATTGCTTTTCGTCCGCAAAGTCAACGTGATCGCGATGACCTTATGCGGGATGACGGTGTTGCTGAATCGATTGCGTCAAAACTGTTCACCCGACCGCGGCCTTCAGAATTCAGAATAAGGGCCAGACTTCGAAGCGTTTGTGCGCGGAACGAATTTTTTTTGGTTCGAGTCTGGCACGCACTGTGGCGTTTGCCGCTCGGGTATTGGTCAACTAAAGCGAACAGCACAGCTGAAATCGGTGATCCAAACAAGTTCAAGGGCCGTCAGTAGAGCCGTCAGTAGGGCGTTAGGGCTGTGGGAGAGAATCCAATCGCGTTGCTGATTCCTTGCCATCGAGAGATTCGAAATACGGGTGCGTGCAGCGAATCTCGTTAAGGTTCACAACGGAAGAAAGCAATTTTTGCTTGACAGGCAGCGGTAAAAGCGGATTATTCTTCTGACGGATTTGAAGCTGTTTCGGTTGGCCGCTGATTAGCAGCCCGAATGGAACCGACGACGCCAATCAGACGCGTCGTAGCAAACAACCACACAAGCGTCGCGCCGATCAAAACTCCGTTTTCCAACGCCAGTATGGCGGGCAATAGGATTAAGCTGGCCGCGATTTCCGCCAGTGGTTTGATCAGCGCGTGGTTTCGTCCGATTAAGCCTCGACGCTGCTGCCGTTCGACGTTTGTATAAAGCAAGTGTACGGCGGTGCTGTGGGTACTGCGTCGCCAGACATCCATTGATTTCGCGATCGTTGAAACAACAAACAGGAACGTAACCCCCACGCCTATGATGAACAGTGTATTGAGAAACAGTAAAGCGATGGGCAAAACTAAGATCGGTACGACGACCCGTTTCTTTGAGAGCAGTCGGCCGGTAACCACATATTGGATCACCAGAGTCGCACTTCCCGACACAGCATAGAAATAGCCGAAGAACGCAGCCAGCGAATTCTCATTGGCCGCGAAGAAGTCATTGGCCGCGACTCGCCATTTAAAGGCGATGATTGTCAATACAACGACCTTGGCCGCGATCAAGACGGAAAACCAATTTGCGAACGAAGTATTGGTTGCGTATTTTGCCAACGGCAGCGTGGCTTGAGCGATCTGATCGGTTACGTCTTGTGGTTCGTTCTTTTCGCTGGAGGAACGTAGGGCATGTTTGACGACGCCGATCGTTGACGCTCCCGCGACGACGTCGATAATGCTGGCGACCAACAGCCATGCCCCTGCCCCCAAAACTACCGATTCAACGCCGACCAAGACGCCGATCAGAATGCTGGAGATCGGGAAGCCAAGCAGAACGACTGCCCAAGAAGTTCGGCTGGATTTGCTACCCATCATTTCGTTCATCGAAGAAACGACGTTGATGGCGTAAAGACAGCCTTTTACTTCGGCCAAAATGTAAACGATTGAGAGAAACTCAAAGGAATGGTGGTAGTGAGGAAGCATCCACCACGCTACCAAGAACAGAAGACTGCTCACATAACAGGTAGCGCCAAGGAATCTTTCGATCGAGAAATGCTTGGAGAGCGTGACCCAGAGAGACGCAAGTAAAGCTGTCGTGACGCCAGCGAAAAGAAGCGTTGCTGGAAGACTGCCGGATCCAATGCGTGACAAAAATAGACTATCGGCCGCCGTTTTGCTTAACGTGTAAGATGCCCCCGTCATCAGGCAATAGAAAAACAGCCTGATGACGATGGCTATTTCATTGCGAGGAATCTTAGGAAGCATCATCCTAGCATAGCAAGCTAGAAGTTAGGTGCCTACAGAAATTCACTAACGGCGACGCAAGAGTCCAACGGTGTGAGTTAGTTGTGGAGTAGGCGTTACAACCCGAACATCGTTCGCGGATAAATGCAACGATGCGAGCGAAAATGCAATTGGGGCGTGGAGAGGCGGGCCTTCGGTAACGAAAAATCATGGTGCTACCCTCCCCGTCGGCGGAGCCGCCGACCGTCCCGCAAGCGGCAGGGTTACATGCTTCGTGACTGAAATGATGTTCTGCACTCTAGATTGAGTGCCGCTGCAAGCTTGCGCAAGATTTTCACGCAAGAGAATCATCGACAAGAAATTGTGACGCATGAGGTTTGGACACATGCAGTTCGGGCTTGTATTGAGAATCGACTTCAATGTTTGAACGTTGTTGTGGCAAGATGATTCAGTGAACCTACTTTCCCACGTTCAAGCGCTGAAGCAGTTTTAGGATCGACTTGTTCAACGGGTTCAGACGCGTCTTGTTGAACTGATCGCCAAGCTTACGGATGGCTTCTGCTTGGGTGGGGTATGGGTGAATGGTGCTGCCAATTTTTGAAAGCCCAAGTCCATTAGTCATCGCCACCGTCAGTTCCGAAATAAGGTCACCCGCGTTTTCGGCAACGATGGTTGCTCCCAGAATTGTATCTGAGCCCTTTTTCGTGTGAACTTTGACAAAGCCTTCAGTCTGTCCTTCCAAAATCGCGCGATCGATATCGTAAAAGTGTTGAATGTAGGTGTCGATTTCAACGCCCGAATTTTTTGCATCCGTCTCATACATGCCGACATGAGCGACCTCGGGCGAAGTGTACGTAGCCCACGGAACAATCAAATCGCTGGCTTTTTTCTTGCCGAAGGGACCGACCGCAAACAGTGCGTTTTGAATCACGATGCGTGCTTGGAAGTCGGCCGCATGTGTGAATTTGTACTGCGAGCAAATATCGCCCGCAGCGTAGATTCGTGGGTTGGTTGTTTGTAAGTTGTCGTTTACTTCGACACCGGTCGCCGAATGAGCCACACCGACCGATTCTAGATTTAGCCCTTCGATGTTAGGGGCTCGTCCAACGGCAACCAGCAATTGATCAACGATGACTTGTTTGGCTTGGCCGTTTTGGTTGACTTGGACCCGAATCGCACCCCCGTCTGATGGGGCTACTTTCATGTCGTCCGTGTTAAGTAGTATATTGACTCCATCGCGTTGGAACTGTTTTTGGACGATGGCTGCAGCATCGGGATCTTCGCGCGAGAGAATCGAATTCGATCGCTCAAACAACGATACTGCGCTGCCGAAGCGTGCGAACGACTGCGCCATCTCGCTACCGATGGGGCCACTGCCGATGATGCCGAAGCGCTTTGGCAATTCGGTCAGCGAAAACAAATTCTCGTTTGTCAGATAGTTGATCGAATCGAGTCCGGCGATGGGCGGCGCCGACGCACGGGCGCCAGATGCAATGACGGCTTTCTTAAATTCCAATTCTGTGACAGTGCCGTCTGAGGATGCTACGGAAACCTTGTCGTCCCCAGAAAAGAAGCCTTTCCCGAAATAGACATCGATGCCAAGCTTTTTGAATCGTTTCGCGGAATCGTTGGGGCTGATTCTAGCGCGCAATCGACGCATGCGTTCCATCGATTTACCAAAGTTGAAGTCAACGCCCTCAGGTACGTTGACACCGAAAGGTTCTGCATCGCGTACCGTAGCTGCGACTCGAGAAGCGCCAATGATGGCCTTGGATGGGACGCACCCAACATTCAGACAGTCCCCGCCCATTAGCTCGCGTTCAATCAACGCGACTCGTGCGCCTAGGCCCGCCGCGCCGGCGGCAGTAACTAGGCCTGCGGTGCCCGCTCCAATGACCACCAAATGGTATGGCTGAGTGGGCGTCGGATTGTTCCAGTCCTGAGGATGCACGTCTGCTTCGAGGGCCAGATTGTACTGGTCTTGAGGCTGGAGTTGAAAGAGTTTAGATGTCATTAGATTTGCAGTTTGTGGGGGTGATCAATTTGGCAACGGGCACTCACACCACTAGTGTTGTTATGTGGGACGCATCCCAAAAACGAAGCCCACGTCGAATATCGATAGTTTTCTATTGTGGGCGAAAGAAATCTCTCGTGAAACTCCTTTCGACTGAATTGTCGAGTTTTACTT
>CALKXO010000264.1 GCA_938003615.1 uncultured Pirellulaceae bacterium
GTACTGGTGCCGAAGTGCCGGATCCTCACCGGGCAACAGCGCGACCACATTAGGCACCGAGATCTGCGACTCGCGCGTGGGGTTGCTGATCGTGACATTGGTGTTGGTGTAAGTGATGTCGGCAAATTGTTTACTGCCCAAGCGTCCCGGAAGAGCATGCCCTAACTGTTTTAGCATCGCCTCGGCGGCCGGTTTGATTATCGAACCCTTGATCGCCTCCTGTCGAGAGCGCGCCGTGAGGATTTGGTTAATCGAGACCGGAGCGCGATTGACGATCCGGAAGGTCGCCAACGCTCGGTACTGTTCCATTTTGCGTTGGACGTATTTGAAATCATCTTCATGGGCTTGATAGAAGATGATGCTGCCGCGCAAATCGGTTCCTTGCGGGAACCGGAACTTACCATGCGGACAGTTGATAAAGATCAGCTGCCCATCCACTTCTGTGCTTGCGGCGTAACTGTCGAATCCAATGTTACCCTCGGCTGGAATGGAGAGCTTTCCGACGGCCGTGAGGGCACAGTGCTCTACAATTGCCGAGCGCTGTTGAAGGGGTACATGATGTAGAAAACGACGCGCTTCGCCGAAAACCGAAGGCGACTGACCGAGATTGTTCCCGACAGGTTCGAGGCCAAGTGCGGCGAGCTTACTTGCGACAAATTGAGCCGCCTTTAAATAACCGGGCTGCCCGGTACCTCGACCGGCAAACTCCGGCCCGGCCAAATTCGATAGAACTTGCTTGGAATCTGCTTCGTTAATTGAGTCGAAGCCGGTCTTGAGCATCTCCGGGCAGGGTTTCACTTGTCCGTACTGAGCACTAACTGCTGAACCGGTCCAAACGCAAGTGAGCATCGCACAAACAAGAACAACGAATTTGAAAGACATGGAATTTCTGGCGGTAGCTGACAAACATAAAATCAAACCGCCCATTGTAGCCGGGCGGTCCAAACTTCAGCAGGCCAAATTCACCTGAGTGATCGACGGAGACGCCGCATACCGCAGACACGGCGGATACGGAAGGCACGGCGGACGTGGCGCTGACAAACTGACCTCGACCGGCGCATCGACATTGGGGGAATACTGGTCGTGGCGATGACCAGGCAAAAACTCGATCGCCAATGCCAGCAATACCCCCAACAGCAGCATCATCGAAAGCTGCAATCGATCGTGGGAGTGAAAATGGACTTCCGGGAGTAAATCACCCAGCGAGATACAGAGAAACACTCCTGCCGAAAACGCCAACGCGATGCCAAGAATCATCTCACGGCTTTCCACCATCGAATCGACACCGAAGGCAAACAAAATCGCCCCCAGCGGGCACATCGTCGCGAACACTAAATTGACGACCAGCTGCTGGTTCAAGTCCCAACCCTTGGCGGCCATCAATGAGGTGATCGATAGTGCATCAAGTGGCTTGTGCAATACGATCGCGATAAACACTCCGATTCCCGATAACGAAACGGCGCTCGATCCAGACACAGCCGCCGCCAACGCGATTCCGTCAATAATGGTGTGAATCGCCAATCCAAGACACAACCCGGCCCACGATAGGTCAACTTGGCCGTGGTGTTGTTCACAGTGCACATGATGATGGTCTTGATCGTCATCACACAGCTCTTTCTGCTTGTGATCGTGTTGCGTATCGACCGCCAGATCATGCTGGTGGAAATGAAACATCCTGATCAGGAAGAACATAAACAGCAAACCGAACAAGCAGACGGCAAGTGCTAGATCGGGGCTGCCGATTTTTTGAATAGAGTGCGGCAGCAGATGCAGCAACGCCACGCCCAGCATCACCCCAGAAACAAAACTAATCGTCAGCTGAATCTTGCGATGGGTAAGCTTGACCAGTGTCGAGATAAACCCGCCCATTGCCGACGCCAATGCGATGATCGCACAGTAAATTGGCAGTGTCAGCAACATGAAACGAACTTGAAATGAAATGAAAAACCGTGGGACAGGCTTCCAGCCTGTCGTCCGCGCAGACAGGCTGGAAGCCTATCCCACCCTGCGCGAGCACATCGTAAGCCACTGGCCGTTGTTTTCAAGGTGAAATCAAAACCGCCAAAGAGAGTTTTCGTAAACCGGTCTCGCATCATCACCAACCGCGCGGAATTTTCGTTAGCACTTACCAATGCGCTTCAGATAGGCCACGACTTGGTCGGCCAGCGTCTCCACAGGCAAATCACCCTGCAGATGCAGTTCAGGTTTCTCCGGTGCCTCGTAGGGTGCATCGATTCCAGTAAACCCCTTGATTTCGCCGGCGCGGGCTTTCTTGTACAACCCCTTCGGATCGCGCTGTTCACAAATCTCGATCGGCGTATCGACGAAAACCTCGATAAAATCACTGGAGGGTTTATCGTTAGAATTTTGATCGCCGGAACCATTGACCGTCTGGCGAACTAGATCGCGGTCCTTTCTATAGGGGCTAACGAATGCGGTCAGCGCCAAGGTGCCTGAACTGCAGAAGATCTCGGCCACGCAACCGATGCGGCGAATGTTTTCGGTTCGATCTTCTGGAGCAAATCCAAGCCCAAACCGATTGGCAAAATCATCGCCAAAAACGGGTGAGAGAATTTCACGGCTGGCGTTGAGCCCATGGCGGATGTTGTCGCCGTCAAGCACGAAACTGCCAGCACCCATTTCGTGGAGTTTTGCATCGACGCAATTTGCCACCGTGGATTTACCGCTGCCGCTGAGTCCGGTGAACCAGACGACAGCTCCGCGCGGGCGTTCTACGGTTTGATCGTGCCAAGTAACAAGCGTTTTTTCAGACATGGTATTTGGGGTAAGCCATATGCGGTTGAATTTCAACTGGCGGAAGCTAATTCGAGCTTGCAATACAGTACGCCGTGGAGGGCGCAGTTTACCTTCGGCTGCCCCTTCTGTCACCGGCGTCAGTTGCGTACCGGGCGGCAATGATTTATTTTTATGACTTGGTTTCAATCAAATCAGTCAGGTGAATCACAAAATGGATCAGCTAAATCAACCTTCGATTCCAACGACACGCCGCCCCGGCTTTGGCCACGATCTGTTTTTTGGAAAATTCAACGAACGCTCGTTGCTGCCTTATTACGAGCCAACCAAGTCGGAACGTCAGGAAGGCGATGCGACCGTTGACTCCATTGATGCGTTCTGCCGCCAGTACATTTTTCCGGATCGAATCGACGCAGAAAGCCTTCTGGCTCCCGATGTGATGCAAGGGCTGGGCGATCTTTCGGTTCTGGGAATGACATTGGACCAGAGCAGCGGTGGAGCTGGCGTCAGCCATTTCAATTTCTGTCGAGTCATTGAAACGATCGGCGGTCACTGTAGCTCGACCGCCGCCGCCGTTAATCAAGCGCATACCGTGATCGGTGCTTTGGCCGCTTTTGGAAGTGACGAACAAAAGGCCAAATGGCTGCCGCAGTTAATCGCTGGTGAAATATCTGCATGTCTCGCCGTCACCGAAACGCTAGGTGGATCCTCTACCGATCACCCTCGCACGACCGCGAAATCGACCGACGCTGGTTTTGTCCTTGATGGCGAAAAACGCTGGATCAGCAACGCGCCAATCGCGGACTTGATCATTGTGCTCTCCGCGACCCCCGATGCTGCGGTGGCTGAAGGTGCAACGACGGCTTTCTTGGTCACTGCGGACTCAGCTGGACTGACAGTTGAAGATTCCCCCGGCGAAAAACTTGGCAACCGGGGCGTGGCGGTGGGTGACCTGCGTTTTGAAAATGTTTCGGTGACCGAGCATGCGGTGCTAGGAAAGATTGGCGATGGACTAGAAATCCTTTCGACAGTTCAGCAAAGCGCTCATTTGATTTACGCGTCTTCTATGTTGGGGGCAGGAAAGGTATTGCTACAACGCATGGTCGAGCGCGCTAAGTTTCGCAAACAGTCAGGTAAGCCCATCGGACAATTCGAACTGGTACAGAAGAAGATAGCTTCCGCCGCGGCCAATTTGTGTGCGCTGGAATCGGCCGTCTACCACACGGCGGCTCACTTGGATCTTGCCGAGGAATCGATTCACAACGAAGCGCTGATGCTTAAACTGGCAGCAAACTCGTTTCTCTGGCAGATCGTCAACGATACGATGGATGTTTGGGGCGGCAAAAGCCTGTTCACGGACCAGTCTCTCGAACGCCACCTGCGAAACATTCGCTATGGATTAATCAGCGCAGGAGCCAGCGACATTCTCCAACAACAGTTGATTGAAAACGCTGTCGATGCTGTCGCGCAAGACCTGAAAGGTCTGACCACCAACTGGTGGCAGGCACCTAGAAAGCTTTATGTAGGGACTCCCTCGATTCCCGTCAAACATGACCATCTCAGATTTCACGCGCGCTGGCTTGGCAGTCACATCGGAAAACTTGGCTGGTCACTCAAGACGGCCTATGCAGGCAATGGCAAGGAACTTCTGGATCGACAGTTGCAATGTGCGCGTTTGGCCAACATTGCTGCGGGGCTGTTTCTATCGAGCTGCGTTTATTCAAAATTGACGGCGACGCTGATTAACGGCACGATTCCCGAGCCCGCGCAACGCGCTGAGTTCGAAACGGGCAATTTGTTTTTGATGACGACACGCGATCGCAATGACGGCCAGTTTGAGCAGTTGAAAGTCAATCACGACGATGAAGTGGCCAAGGTTGCCCAAGTTTGGCTGAACCATTCGTTTGCAGGGCCTGAAGAAGAGCAGACGTTGTAGATAGTCTCAGCACATGGGCGCATGGGTGACATGGGCGGCAAGTTGAAAAGCTGCGAGTGCTCTGTTCCAACTTAAAAGTGGGGTAAGCATCCTGCTTGCCATCAAATAATCATGTAGCTTTCGCAAGCTGGAAGCTTACGCCACTGCGAGCCATGCTTGATCCAAAATGGAACAAAGGACGAGTGGTTTTTCAGGGATGAAACTTTTGTTAGCCAAAGAGATATCGCGACTTACTTTAAAAAGAACGCCCTCCCCGGATTTTAATGGC
>CALKXO010000265.1 GCA_938003615.1 uncultured Pirellulaceae bacterium
GTTCCAGTGTCAAACAATACGATAGCCGATTGCAGCCGATTGGCGAGGCGTTTGTGACTTTGACAAACGCTGCTATAATCTCGAGAATAACTATCCCACGGTCACCTATCAACAGCATTCCACGCAATGAACACTCGGCAACTCTTTGCACCCACTCGAACCGAAATTTGTGGTATCCCAGTTACGGATCTCGCGGAAAAATTCGGTACCCCAACGTATATCTACGACGCAGAGACTATTCGGCAGCGGATTGAGCAACTTCGCCAGTTTGATGTGATTCGTTTTGCGCAAAAAGCGAACTCGAACATTGCCGTGTTGGATCTGATGCGGAAACACGGCGTGGTCGTTGATGCGGTTAGCTCGGGAGAAGTCCACCGTGCTCAACGTGCCGGTTACGAACTGCATGGAGCACCTCATCCAATTGTCTACACGGCAGATATTTTCGATCGGGAAGCGCTTGATTTGGTCGTCAAGCACGACATCCCTGTGAACTGTGGATCGCCCGACATGATTCGGCAACTGGGGCAGGCGGCTCCCGGTAGAGAAATCACATTGCGGATCAATCCGGGCTTCGGCCATGGTCACAGCGCGAAAACCAACACAGGTGGAGACCACTCCAAACACGGTATCTGGCATGAGCAACTTGATGAGTGCGTTGCTCTGGCGAAGGAAAACGATTTGACCATCGCCGGATTGCACATGCATATCGGTTCGGGCACGGATTTCGAACATCTGTCCCAAGTCTGCGATGCGATGCGGCAAACGGCGCTAGAGGTCGGTTCCACGATCACTACGATCAGCGCCGGTGGGGGATTGCCGACCCCGTACAAAAACGAGGACGAAGGACTGGATGTCGATCGGTATTTCCAACTTTGGGACAAGGTGCGGAAGGATCTTGAGACCGAATTTGGTCACTCCGTCGCACTCGAAATCGAGCCTGGTAGATTTTTGGTTGCGGAATGCGGATACCTATTGGCCGAGATTCGCGCCATTAAGAAGATGGGTGAGAACCTCTTCTATCTTTTGGATGCAGGTTTCAATAATCTCGCTCGTCCGATCCTTTATGGTTCCTACCACCCAATGTCGATCGCTTTTTCAGGAAAACCTTCTACCGAATTTCAGAATGCCATCGTCGGCGGTCCGTTGTGCGAATCGGGTGACATCTTTACTCAGGAAGAGGGGGGATTCGTTTGTGCTCGGGAGCTACCCGTTGCCAATGTTGGTGATTTTCTCGTGATCGAGTGTGCGGGAGCCTATGGTTTTGTCATGGCTTCTAACTACAACAGTAAGCCGCTGTCGGCTGAAGTACTGATTGATGACGGAAAAGCTCACCTGATTCGTAAACGACAGACTCCCGAAGACATCGTCGCCGGCGAAGTGATTCCCGGATAGATCGTCCAAGCTTTAGCCAACGAAAAACCATGAGCGACGAACTTGAACCGGGGGATGCGTTTCCG
Organism: uncultured Pirellulaceae bacterium; assembly: GCA_938003615.1. Taxonomy (GTDB): domain Bacteria; phylum Planctomycetota; class Planctomycetia; order Pirellulales; family Pirellulaceae; genus Mariniblastus. The sequence continues at coordinate 1,458 of CALKXO010000265.1, forward strand.
AAAGTCGAACGCATTGATCTTGTCGTCTGTCCATGGAATCGGGCTGATCAACTTAAGAGGATGCTTGAGTCGGTTTTCAGCTTGATTGTGCCCTACGACCGTTGGTTTCGGTTGATTGTCGTCAACAACAACAGCACCGATAGTACTGAAGATGTTCTGGCCGGCATTGCGGATCATAAGTTCTTCAATCGCCATCAACTGCTGGTACATCAGGAAAGCCAGCAGGGACATACGCACGCTCGCAACAAAGCGATCGATAGTCTCGACAGCGATTTAGTCATGTGGACTGACGATGACGTCCGCGTAGATGCAAACTGGGTCGCCAACACGGTCGCTTATGCTGATGCTAATCCCGAAGTGGCTTTTTTTGGCGGGAAAATATTGGCCAAACTGCAGCCTAAAAAGCCAGATTGGATCGGCGAGAACTGGGATCTGCTCAAGGGGTGTTTTGCCGAGCGCGACCTTGGCGATGGGCGGCTGAAACTTGACGCAAAACGCCTCCCCTACGGAGCCAATTTTGCGGTACGAACCTCGATTCAAAAACAGTATCGATTTGACTCGTCTTTAGGGCGACGCGCCGAAGAGGTGCTGGGCGAAGACGAAATTGACTTATTTCGGCGACTGTTGGCCGATGGTTGGGAAGGCATTTGGAATCCTGATTCTGTGGTCGATCATGTCATCGATGCCAGCCGGATCAATGAAGAGTACATTCGCCGTTACTTCATCGGCCAAGGTCGCGCATTGGTGAAAAAAGATGAGGCTTGGTACACCGACCGCAAGCGACTTTGGTGGGCGTCGCTTTTGCACTATCTTAACTTTCGCTTCAAACGCCAATTTGCCGCCTCGCCGGCCTGGTTGGCCCAACTGATTCGAAGTGGACTCGCCGAAGGGCAATACGCTCAATTGAAAGAGGTTGAATCAGGCAAATAATTTCATTGAATTGTGATCTGAGTTCGCGTCAAGACCTTTGAACTGCGCGCGGAAGCCGATAGATTTGTCCTCATGGCAAGGCCGGATTCAGGCCTTGTATAATCAAGCCTTGTATAACGATCAGTAACCGTGTGATTGGTGAAGGCCTCTTGGGCTTTCCCGTCATCTCATTCTGTAAATATTCAGCGGACGATACGACTTATGGCACTTGGATTTGGGATCATTGGCTGTGGCATGATTGCCGGCTTTCACGCGCGGGCGATCGCTGACATCAGCGGAGCAAAACTGGTTGCTTGTCAAAGCCGTCGGATAGAAGCAGCCAATGAGTTTGCGGAGAAAAATGGAGGCACTGCTTATTCGACCGTCGCTGAATTGCTGGCCGATCCGGCGGTCGACGTTGTCACGATTTGCACGCCCAGTGGCGCACATCTGGATCCGGCGGTTGCTGCGGCCAAGGCAGGCAAGCACGTGATTGTGGAAAAACCACTTGAGATTACGCTGGAACGCTGCGACAAAATCATTGCTGCCTGTGTCGAAAACAACGTTACTCTCTCCACGATTTTTCCATCGCGTTTTCACGATTCCAGCCAACTGCTGAAGGCGGCGATTGACGAAGGCAGATTTGGCACGTTGACGATGGGCGATGCTTACGTCAAATGGTTTCGGACGCAAGAATACTATGACAGCGGCCAGTGGCGTGGAACATGGGATCTCGACGGCGGCGGAGCGCTAATGAATCAAGCCATTCACAGTGT
>CALKXO010000266.1 GCA_938003615.1 uncultured Pirellulaceae bacterium
GAGGCTAAATTTGATCATGAGCAATAACTCAATCAAAGGCATGGCCAAAGCGCTCAGCGAACAAGGACTGGATCTGGACATGAGTAAGGTTCTCGAAGGCGTGCGCTTGGCAGCCGAGAAAAAGGATCTGGGGATTGCTAAGGAAGATATCCAAGGCATCATGATGTCGTTGCAGACAAAAGTCCAAAGCGAGATGCGAGAAAAAATGGCTGCCAAAATGAAGGTGGAAGCGGAAGCAAACAAAGTCGCCGGGGAAGCGTTCATGGCTAAGAACGCTGGAGAAGCTGGCGTCCTGAAATTGGACAATGGCGTGCAGTACACGGTGATGAAAGAAGGCAGCGGTGCGACTCCAGTTGCCACGGACAAAGTGAAGCTGCATTATCACGGCATGAAGGTCGATGGAACCGTTTTTGATTCGTCAGTCGATAAAGGAAGCCCGATCACGCACAGCGCAAGCGGGTTTGTGAAAGGTTTCAACGCCGCTGTTCAGGCGATGCCCGTCGGTAGCAAATGGAAAGTTGTGATTCCATCAGATCTAGCTTACGGCATGCAAGGGCCATTGGGACCAAACCAGACACTGATCTTTGAGATCGAACTGCTGGAAATTGTGAAGTAAGTTGGCCGATGTTGGCATGCGGTTGCCGCCGGTGAATGCCGGTGGGCTCTCTCGCAACTCGTTCACTTCACCCAGCTGATAAATGATGGATCAATACGAGCTAGAACGATATGGTCTTCCAGCGCTGGACCGATCGTGGTACTGGACGGCGGTGAAAATGGGAGCGGCGGTAACTCCTAGACGTTACGCACTCAAACGGTTTAGGGCTGAATCGCAACAGTTGATTGATCTGGTTGATCAAGCTGAGATTAACGCCGCCAGCGACCAAGTCCGGATCGCGCGGCTAACGGGAATGGAACCGTACAGCTGTAATTGGTCACTGCTGATGGTTCTCGATCATCTATGTCTGTTCGTTGGTGATATGGCAAAGTTGATTGAAGGGCTGGCAGGACATGCCGATCTGCGCGGTCAGTTTTCAGACCAACAGTACGAGCCAGACCCGGAAGCGGGAATAGATGTGATCGAGCGGTATGTCCAGACCGCGAACGAATTTGAAGTGCGAGTCGTTGGTCTCAACGGTCTCCGTGGCAATCGCTGTTTCCGCCACAGCTGGCTTGGGTTGATGAATGCCCACCAATGGCTTTGCTGGACCGCCGCCCAGACGCGCATCCGCCGGCGGCACGCGATACAGATCCGCAATGTGGCCGGGGTCGTGTAGTGAAACAAGTTTCTGAGCCAGCACTATGTTGGATGTAGGGCGCGCAAGGGAGGGAACTTTCGCCGCGAATCAGCGGCACGTGCCTCGTTGACCCATCGAGTTTGTAAGGTCAAAAATCCGGACTCAGCGATTTGGTGCGTTGGCGTTTCCCGCCAATCCGCTAAAATTTAGCTCGCAAGCGATCTTCATTCGCTTCCCTCGAAACTCTAGGAACGATCTTATGACTTTGGTGCAGACAGAACAGGTTCTTGTGATTCCAACGGCACTCTTCCACGAGTGCGGTCACTTTCAAGGTTTCTCGTCGGACACCGAAAAGTATCTATCCAAGATGTTAGATCCAGCAGTGACTCAGTATTTGCCACGGGATCAGATGGAACAAGATCCCTCTTTCAAACAATTGATTCCTTACTGCATCTTTCGTCATACCGACAACGCCGGTAACGTTTCCGTGTTCCAATACACGCGCGGCAAAGGGCAAGGGGAATCGCGGTTACACAGTAAACGCAGCATCGGTATCGGTGGGCATATCTCGACGCTGGATGTGAGCGACGCGAGCGGCCAAAAAGTTGACGAAACTGAATCGTATCAGGCCGGCATGCAACGTGAGCTAGACGAGGAGGTCACCGTTGGCAGCACTTTCACTGAGGCTTGCGTGGGGTTGATTAATGACGACGAAAATGAAGTTGGCAAAGTGCATTTGGGAGTGGTCCATTTGTTTGATGTTGATCAACCAAGCGTGACCGCCAACGAGTCTGAGATTATCGAATCTGGATTTCTTCCTGTGGAAGAGTTGCTGGCGGGGCTTGACCAATGCGAAACGTGGTCTCAGATCTGTCTGAAAGCCCTCTTCGGCACAGAGTCGGCCGCTGGGTAGCCCATGATCTATCTTGATAACCAAGCGACGACGCGCGTCGATCCTCGTGTGGTCGAGGCGATGTTGCCTACCTTCGACGCGCAGTACGGAAACGCCGGCAGCGTCACCCATGAAACTGGCATGGATGCGTATGAGTTGGTCGAACAGGCCACTGACTCGATCAGCGATTTCATTAACGCATCATCCGAGGAAATTGTCTTTACTAGCGGCGCGACGGAGTCCAACAACCTTGCTATTCGAGGCGTTTGCGACCGGTTGAAAACGCCGGGCCACATTGTGACCTCGGCGGTCGAACACAAAGCAGTTTTGGATCCGATTGCGCGGTTGGAGAGATCCGGATTTTCCGTCACTCGGCTGGAAGTCGGGCGTTTTGACGGCTATGCCGCGGGCATGATTGACCTCGACGAACTCGCTGACGCGCTCACCGATCAGACTCAGTTGGTGTCCATCATGTTGGGCAACAACGAAATAGGCACGTTGCAGGATGTGGCTGCGATCGGAGAAATCTGTGCGAAGCGCGGGGTGTTGCTGCATACTGATGCGACTCAGTCGATCGGTAAGATTCCAATCGATGTCGAAGCGTTGCAGGTCGATTTGATGAGTTTTTCTGCGCATAAGTTTTACGGTCCCAAGGGAGTTGGTGGGCTGTACGTTCGTCAGAAGGGAAAACGAGTGCGTCTTGCCAGTCAGATCGATGGTGGCGGGCAGCAATCGGGTTTGCGAAGTGGCACCTTGAACGTTTCCGGCATTGTCGCTATGGAGAAAGCGCTTCAGTTGTGCAGTGATGAGCTGTGCGGACCGGATCCTGAGCGTCTGCGTGAATTGCGAGACTTACTCTACGATCGTCTTTGTGAGGGGCTGGGAGATCTGCCTATCAACGGACTTCCACTAATCAGTCGTGATCGCCTCCAGTTCAATCTGAATTGTCAGTTTCCCGGACTCAACGCCAGCTCCTTGATGACGATCGCCGATTCGATTGCAGTGTCCAGCGGCAGTGCTTGTACGTCAGCCGAACCGGAGCCTAGCCATGTTTTGAAGGGGCTGGGGTTGGCCGAAGATGCGGTGCACTGCAGCCTTCGGTTCGGGATTGGCCGCTTTAACACACGTAGTGGGATCATTGAGGCCGCTGATTGCCTTGTTTCTGCAGGAAAACAGTTGAGAAGTCTCGGGGGCTAGCCGGTATAATGGGTGGAACCCGAAATCGAGAAAGAGGCACGAAAGAGCGACAAATGTGTCAAATCGGGTAAATGCACTGGACAATTGGCGTCTTGTTACGAAAAATGTCGATGTTCGGCAAAGTACACGAGGCAAACAAGTGTTTGGAGAGTTGAAGTAGAGACCCGGACAGGGGTTGAAGAACATAAATCACTCCGAGGGACCAAGCTCCTCGGAAAGAAATTGATACCTGGAGTAAAAGTTTATGAGCGTTACGTTAACTGAGACTGCTGCTAAAGAAGTCAAGCGATTCATCGAAGAGGGTGATTACGAGGGCGATGCGGTTCTGCGTATTGGCGTTGCCGGCGGCGGATGTAGCGGACTTAGCTACAGCTTGAACATTGCCACGGATTTCGACGCTGCTAACGACAGCAAGTCAGAGCAGCACGGCGTTGAGGTTGTGGTCGACAAAAAGAGTGCGTTGTTCCTTGAAGGCACAACGGTCGATTACTACGAAGGCATCGAGCAGCGCGGATTCCAGTTCCACAACCCATCTGCCAAGAAGTCTTGCGGATGCGGCAACTCATTCAGCACCTAATTCATTGCTGAAATGAAAAAACAACAAAGCCATCCTAGCGTACGCAAGGATGGCTTTTTTCGTAGCGGCGATCGTCAATCGAAAACGCATCTAAATTGATGTTTCACGCGGGTTATGGCTCCACCTGCTTGCCGTCGTTCATGATGCAAAGTGGTAGGAAGGTTTCGAGACGAATGCTTGTGCTGATCGAGTGAGTGCTACCATCGCTCATCGCTGCACAGAATGTTCCGGGGTGACCCGTGTTGAAATTGGCGTCAGCTAACCCTTCAACTTTAAGGTCTTGCGGAGCCGTCCACGGCACTGCGTTTTCCACGCCCCCTTCAAACAACAGGATCGTATTGGATGCTCCGTCAGTGATGTCGGAAAATCCGGCGCCGAGATTACCATTGTTTGGATCCTGCGAAATGACGCTGCCGTCGGCAACCGGTGCGAGCGCCATCGTTTGGCCTACGGGAAGTATCCGGCTTATCGATTTGTAAACTTGCGGCATTTCATCCAGAAGCTCAATGTTGTGCGGGCTGTCCCAAGGCTCATCTAAATGAAACTTTTTGTAAAGTTCCTTCTGATCTAGATAAGGAAGGATGTGCACACGCCAGCTGAGTAGTGGTTTTCCGTTTTTGTCGACAGAGAACGCAGCGGGAAATTTTTGATTGACGCTTTCGAAGTTCAGCGATGCAAGAGCCAGCTGCCGAAAATTGTTCAGCGTCTCAGTCCTTCGTGCTGCTTCGCGCACCTGTTGAACGGCCGGCAGGAGCATGCCGATCATCACGCCATAAGAAGCCTCCATTGAGATCGGCGTGTCGTACCGTGCAATTAACGTCGCTCCATTGTTCGTGAGGAATCCCACCGATACATTGGAACGCAGACCACGGAGCGCTTCTGGTGATGGGATGTCGTCGGAAGAAATATCGACTCCCGAATCTGGTGGAATGAAGTTTAACGCGATTGACGCCATTGGCAGCAGCGCTTCGATGACCTGATTTAGATCGGTTAATTGAAACCCAACGGGACCGCGACTGTCGGCGGGCGGGTTACCTAGAATCGCAGCGAAAAGCGGACGGTCGGGCAACGAAGACTCGCGACTGTTGCGTTTTCGAAGAAACGAGCCAATGGCTCGACTATTTGATCCGAAAATGAGCTCCGATTCATGCAACGCCCAATAAACACTGCTGCCGAATGGATTTTTGAATCCGTAGACAGTGACTCCATCTTTTCCGGTCTTCTCCGTGAACTCGCCAGCGCCTCGCGCTAACTGATCCTTGACCTTTTGATTGATGGTATCCAAAGTCGTTTGAAAGGCGGCGGCGTCTTCGACGCCAATGACGCCAATCATTTTTGGTTTCAGAATTGATCCTGAGGAAAAACCACGAAGCTCACCCGAGAGCTGGTTAAGCACGTCTTTTTGAAGATCAATTCCAAAATCTCGTCTCAGATTTTCCAACCATTCCATCTTGCCGATAGGTTGGTCGGGAAAGAACTTTTGGATCAATTTGAGAATGTTGTCTGAAGAAAGTTTGATCCCAACCGCTGCGGTGCAATCGTTCGGGAATTCCTCCAGTTTTTCTATTGTTAAAGGTGGGAGATCAACTGCCGACAGAAGATCCGCGCTGTCTCCTTTAACTTGAATGATACTAATATTGCTGATCTTATCTGTCCCTTGTTTGACAATCAGCGCATTGACGCCAAGGTGGTCGATAGCAGTGAGCGCTTGATCAAAAAATTGGTTTTTCGACGCCAGCAGCAAATCTCGAATTAGTGAAACGTGGACCACGCCAAAACTGGAAAGTCGTCTTATCGGTTGTTCGGAAAACAGCTTGCGAGCCCACTGGGGGGCTCGTTGACCGGCGTCGATTCTCTGGGAAACACGTTCCCATTGTTGTTGGCTGGATGCGACGATGAGGTGGTCGCCATGGAAACCTAATGCTTGCCCAAAACCAACTCTGTCCCCTGGTCTAACACGAACGGTATCATCTCCAATTTTTACTTTTTCGTAATCCGTTTGGCCGAATTTACTGATCAGCTGTTCGACGGTCTCCGAGTCGTATTTGTACGAGACGCAGAAGATGGAGGGACGAGCGAGTTGCATGTCAAAATCTTCAAGGACAACCATGCCCGCATTCCCGAGCACCTCCCAAAGCGGACCTTCCAACCATGCAGACGCGGTCGG